>NZ_QTVB01000017.1:0-57158 GCF_003435965.1 Roseburia sp. AF42-8 | reverse complement strand
AATGGTTATAATGAAGCATATTTATACTCATTACTTGCTTTTTTGTAAGTAAAAGTCTATAAATTCATCTGACAAGACACCTGTATTTACAGATGTAAAAGAAAAGGAATATCACATATGAGTACATTAAATTTGACATTGTTGACTGATCTTTATGAGATGACAATGATGCAGGGATACTTTAAAACCGGCAACCGTGATGTGGCTGTTTTTGACGCTTTTTACCGCACCAATCCATGTGATGGCGGTTATGCAGTCTGCGCGGGATTAGACCAGATGATTGACTATATCAAGAATCTTCATTTTGACGAAGAGGATATTTCCTATTTAAGAAGTTTATCCATCTTTGATGAAGACTTTTTAACTTATTTAAGTAACTTTAAATTCTCCGGTGATATCTATGCAATTCCGGAAGGAACTCTGATTTTTCCAAGAGAGCCTCTTGTAAAAGTGGTTGCTCCGATTATGGAAGCCCAGTTAATCGAAACTGCAGTCTTAAATATCATCAACCACCAGAGCCTGATTGCCACCAAGGCTGCCCGCGTATGCTACGCTGCCCAGGGTGATGGCGTCATGGAATTTGGTTTAAGACGCGCCCAGGGTCCTGATTCCGGAACCTACGGCGCCAGAGCTGCTGTTATCGGCGGCTGTAAAGGTACTTCCAACGTCCTTGCCGGTCAGATGTTTGACGTCCCGGTACTCGGAACCCACGCCCATAGCTGGATTATGAGTTTCCCGGATGAATATACCGCCTTCAAGAAATATGCAGAGCTTTATCCATCTGCCTGCATTCTTCTTGTCGATACCTATGATACTTTAAAATCCGGTATGCCAAATGCCATCAAGGTATTTAAAGAAATGAGAGATGCCGGCATTCCGCTTACCTACTACGGAATCCGTATGGACAGTGGCGACCTTGCTTATCTTTCCAAGAAAGTCCGCAAAATGTTAGATGATGCCGGATTCCCGGACGCAGTTATCTCCGCTTCCAATGATCTGGATGAGTATCTGATTGAAAGCCTAAAGATTCAGGGGGCTACCATTACTTCCTGGGGTGTTGGAACCAACTTAATTACTTCCAAAGACAATCCTGCTTTCGGCGGTGTATACAAGCTGGCTGCTATCCAGAATGAAGCCGGTGAATTCATTCCAAAGATTAAGCTTTCCGAGAATGTGGAAAAAGTTACAAATCCTGGCAATAAAACTGTTTATCGTATTTATGATAAAGAAACCGGTAAGATTAAGGCTGACCTTATCTGTCTGGTGGGCGAAGTCTTTGATGAATCCAAGGACATGAAGCTCTTTGACCCGAACGCCCCATGGAAGAAAACAACTCTTCCTGGTGGAAGCTATACGCTGCGTGAACTTCTTGTTCCGGTTTTCCAGAAGGGCGAATGTGTTTACGAATCTCCAAGTGTTATGGATATTCAGCGTTACTGCACCAGAGAAAAAGATACCATCTGGGATGAGACAAAACGTTTCGTAAATCCACAGGAAATCTACGTTGATTTATCCGACAAATTATATGAAATGAAAACTGCTCTCTTAAATAAAGAGCATATGTAACTACAAGAAACACTCTTTGCGAGCATACAATTTTTCTCGTTACTCGCGTAAAAAAGAAACCGCCTTTACCGTTTTTCCCGGCATAAGGTGGTTTCTTTATATAAGCAATAATGCCCTCTGTTGTTTTTCTTTTCTACAAACCTACGCTCGTTTATTCACATTTTTTCTTTCAGCTTAGTTAAATCCGACAATCTTCTGGGTCAGCTTATATGCTGCAACAGAAATCTTTCTTCCACCCTTACCCGGAAGATTCATGGACTGTCCTAAAATCCCCCTTCTTAAATGATGGAAGAGACGAAGATCATAACCTTTGATATAAGACCACAGTTCCCGTTTCTTCATGAGATTTTCTTCTGTCTCGGAACGCAGGCAAAGTACTGTTGATACTACAGTAATAATTTCAAGGTAATTAAACATATATTTTCTTAATTTTGGGTTTGCAATTTTCCACAAATTCACTTCTTCTATCATCAGTTTATTTACCTTAATCTGCTGATCAATTCTTCCAATCATAACCTTTTCATTGACAGACTGGTCTTCCCTTCCGATAAAATAACGATAGAAATCCACATTCATATAATACATGGTCTTTACATATGGCAATGGATTGTATACAAAAAGATTATCCACATAGAAGGTGTGTCTTGGCAGCTCAAGTCCACAATCCTTTAATAACTGAGTACGGTAAATAACAGAATGCATCAGAATATAATGTCCCTTGCTGATATGCCTTACATCAGACCAGGTAAAGACTTCATTTTCCGGGAACATTCTGGTATATTTCATTACTTTTTTATGCTCTGCGCCCTGCTTCTCATATACGAAATTGCTGATAAACATATCAAGAGTAGTACTTCCGCCCACAAGTTCCCGTAATTTAGCAAGAATCTTGTGATAGCTCTCTTCATCTACCCAGTCATCACTGTCTACCACTTTAAAATACAGTCCGGTTGCATTGGCAATACCGGTATTTACAGCTGCACCGTGTCCACCATTTTCCTGATGGATTGCCTTAATAATAGTAGGATATTTCTTCTGATAACGGTCAGCAATCTCTGCTGTTGCATCCTTTGAGCCGTCATCTACGATTAAAATCTCCACATCTTCTCCACCTGTCAGCAGTGTTTCAATACAATGTTCCATATAATCCTGTGAATTGTAACATGGAATGGTTACTGATAATAATTTCATTCTTTTTCTCCAATCGTTTTTCGAAACATTTTATTTTAAAAGTTCTTTGGTAAGTTCTAATGCTTTCTCTGTCATGGCATCAATATTATAATATTTGTATTCTGCCAGTCTTCCCAAAAGATGCATATTCGGATATTTTCCGGTCAGTGCTTTATATTTTTCATATAATGACTGATTTTCTTCATTTAAAATGGCATAATAAGGAATCTCTCCTTCTGCTCCACTGTATGCAAATGGATATTCCTTTACAATCGTGGTTCCATCTGCCTGCTGCCCGGTCAGATACTTAAACTCCGTAATTCTGGTATAATCCTCGCTTACCGTATAATTTACAACACTGTGTCCCTGATAATCCGGTTTGTCATAATATTCAAAATCAAAGCGGAGGGAACGATATGGCAGCCTTCCATAACAGCATGCAAACAACTCATCCAGTGCTCCGGTATAAATGACATTTCCTTCGAATTTCTTTCCATCAAAATAAATGCCGTCCTCTGTAAATTTCAGTACCTCTCCGGCATCTACACCAGTCCTCACCTCAATATCCGGATGGTCTAACATCTTTTCGAACATTGCGGTATAACCTTCCTTTGGCATACCCTGATATTTATCCTGGAAATATCTGTTATCATAAGAAATCAGCACCGGCACACGTCCTGTTACCTCCGGGCTTATCTCCTCTGGTTTCTGTCCCCACTGCTTCATCGTATAATAAAAGAAAACATTTTCGTATACATAATCCGCAATCTTCCGGATATCTGCATCTTCATTTTCCCGTAATTTCATAATTGGGACCCGGCTTCCCTCTCCGTATGCGGCAATCAGCTTCTGCTCTAACCGGTCTGCCTGCTCTTTCCCATAAACCATATGTAAAGTATTCAGGTTAAATGGTACCGGAATCAGTGTCCCATGCACATTTGCTACTACCTCATGACCAAAGAAATACCAGTCTGTAAATCTTGACAGATACTGATATACTTCTTCCTTATTTGTATGAAAAATATGTGGACCATATTCATGTATTACAATTCCATGGTCATCCGGTCTGTCATAACAGTTTCCTGCAATATGATTTCTCCGTTCCAATAAAAGAACCTTCTGCTTTCCTTCTTCTGCCAGCTTTCTTGCTGCCACACTGCCGGCGATTCCGGCTCCGATTACAATGCTGTCGTACATTTCTGTTCTCCTTCCCCCTTGGTAATCCTCATTCAATTATACACATTTGTCATTTGTTTTCCAATTCATTTTTTCTTAGGATTTCTTTAAGGCACTTCGTTTACAATTTATTCATATTTTATTTACAGCCTTCTAACAATCCGGGCATATTGTTTTCACATTCTGCTTTTATACTATAACTAAGCTGAGAAAGAAAAAAGCGATAATTTTATTTTTTCATAGACCTTGCAGCTGATGCAAGGTTCCTCCCAAAAAATAGTGTTTTTAACACTTACCATAAAAAATCTTTTTCATATGAAAGGCCGGTGATAATCACCGGCTCCCTCTTTTTTCTATGGCTTTTCTGCTATTCTTCCTTATATCTGTCATTTCCAAGACGAATGTTCATATATCCTGTGTATCTGGAAAATGCTGCCGGAATCGGATACTGTTCTTCCGTTTCTTTCACATCCACAAAGAGCATATTCTGATACTCCTGCTCTGTCTCATCAATCTGCACTGCATATCCTGTCATATGCCATTCAATATGGGAAAAAATATGCCTGCTGTCTTCTAATTTTTTCAAACGAATCGGTGACAACCCCATTTTCTTAAGATAGGTAATAACTTCCTCTTCCTTAAGATGCCCTTCCACATTTGGAAATTCATAGAGTCCAGCTAAAAGTCCCTTGTTGGCCCGTTTATGCAAAAGGACCTTATCCTCTGCCTTTATAACAAGAACTGTTCTGTCCTCTATCCTTCTTGCCTTCGCCTTGCTCTTTACCGGAAGTTCTCTCCAGCGTCCGCTCTTTTGTGCCCGGCAGACTTCTTTCCAAGGACATGCTTCGCATAAAGGTGCCCCATTCGGCAGACATACCGTTGCACCAAGCTCCATCAGTGCCTGGTTAAAAGCTCCCGCCCTGTTTTCCGGCATAATTTCCAATAAGTCCTTCTCCATTGCCGTCCGCACAGATGCTTTCATGATATCCGCATCATCCTCTGTTACCCGGGATATGACACGGAGCACATTTCCATCCACCGCCGGTACCGGAATGCCAAATGCGATAGATGCGATGGCACCTGCCGTATAATGACCAATTCCTTTCAACTTTGTCAGTGCCTCATAATCTGCCGGAAGCTCTCCATGATAATTCTCCATGACCGTCTGTGCTGCGATCTGCATATTTCTCACCCGGTTGTAGTATCCAAGTCCTTCCCAGAGTTTCAAAAGCTTCTCCTCCGGGCAGTCTGAAAGTGCTGCCACATCCGGCAGCTCCTCTAAAAACCGGTCAAAATATGGTTTTACCGCTTCCACTCTGGTCTGCTGCAGCATAATTTCAGACACCCACACCCGGTATGGGGTCGGCTCATTGCGCCAGGGCAACACTCTGGCATGGTCTTTAAACCAATTTAATAATGGTTCTATCAGGGTTGTCAGGTCAAATGGTTCTCTCATGGTTCCTCTTTCTAATTCTATTTCTGTTTCGTGGGTGCAGGGTTGTACGTTGCTATCGATAGTTTGAACCGAGCATATCCCGGCAGTCCGTTAAGTTCTGATGCCACATAAAGCCGATAAGTGGCACTAAGAATTTCGAAGGGATACAGCCTTCGCTGGCAACCGGTGCAAATTCACATCCATGTTCATATGCACCTCGCTGGCACATCCCTGTGCCAGCGTTGCCGGATGCCGGACGAAATTCCAAGTGCCACTAACCGCCTTTATCAGGCATCCTTACTTAACGGACTGTCCGGGTATCTTATCAACAATACCATCTACTCACGTAAATCAAATGCATCACATAATAATTTTCCAATTATTAGAACTGTGCTACGAATTCAGCAATTTTCTCCAGACAGGCACGAATGACATCCTGCGAATATGCATAGGAGCACCGTACAAAGCCTTCTCCGCATGTACCGAAGGCATTTCCCGGGATAACGGCTACCTTCTGTTCCTGCAACAGGCGGTTACAGAATTCTTCACTGGTAAGTCCTGTTTTTCGAATGTCCGGAAATACATAGAATGCGCCTTCCGGTTCTGCTACGGATAATCCCATCTTACGGAATCCCTCTACCATCAGTGTTCTTCTGGCATCATACTCTTCCCGCATGACTGCAATCTCTTCATCTCTCACCGGACTGGTCAATGCTTCCAATGCCGCATACTGGCTGGTGGTTCCTGCTGACATAGTTGTAAACTGATGTATTTTATTCATATGAAAAATAACATCCTTTGGTCCTGCTGCAATTCCCATACGCCATCCGGTCATGGCAAATGCTTTGGAAAATCCGTTTAATACAACGCAGCGCTCATACATGCCCGGAAGGGATGCGATGGAAACATGTTTCTTTCCATAGGTTAATTCTGCATAGATTTCATCGGTAATCACGAACAAATCATGTTCCTTTACCACTTCTGCGATTGCTTCTAAATCTTCCTTTTCCATAATGGCTCCGGTCGGATTGTTCGGATAGGAAATCAGTAAGACTTTGGATTTCTCCGTTATCTTTTCCTCTAACTGTTCTCTGGTCAGACGGAATTTATTCTCCGCTCTTAATTTTAATGATACCGGAACACCGCCACATAATTCAATACATGGAATATAGGAAACGTAGGAAGGTTCTGCCACTAAGACTTCCTCCCCCGGATTCACCAGTGTCCGAAGAGCTAAATCAATTCCTTCGCTGGCTCCCATGGTAATCAGTATTTCGTCCTGTTTATCATAATGCAAATCAAATTTTGTCAGATAATCCGCTGCCGCTGCACGCAGCTCTACCGTTCCGCGGTTATCGGTGTATTTGGTATCCCCCTTTTTTATAGAAGCAATCGCTGCCTCTCTTACATGCTCCGGTGTCGGGAAATCCGGTTCGCCTACACCCAGTGAAAGTGCACCTTCCATGGTATTTGCCACATCAAAGAAATCCTTGATTCCGGAATCCGGCATATCCTGTACGATTTTTGATAAGTATGATTTTGTATCTTTCATTTTCATTGACCTCTCTTTGTACAAGTCCTGTCATGTAATTACGCAATTATTTTTTAGAAGCAGTGGTTTTCGAATTTTAAGCAGCTTTTCTATAGCCTTTTTAGAAATCAGAATGCTACAATTCTAAAAAAGTGCTTTTTTCTCTTGGGATAGTGCCTGTTTTTCCAATGTTTGACAGTATGCCTTCTGCGGTTCGCCTGATTACGGATATCATTTAGGTGCCCTGCTAGCAGCTCTTGGCATTTCTTTTGTTAACTGGCAATCCTGGCACATGGATGTGCCAGGAAGGCGCATTGGAGCACGGATGTGACTATGCGCCGGTTGCCGGAAAAACAGCTTTATAAGCAGAAATGCCTAGAGCTGCTTAAAGGTGCCTTAGATATCCGTAACAGACGGACCACAAAAGGCATCCGGTCAAAGCAGGCGGCAAAACAGACAACAATAAGAAAAAAGCACTTTTAAGAATTGTATACATTCTGCTTTCAACAAAAAATCTTATAGAAAAGCTGCTTAAAATTCCAAAAATCCGCTTTCTCACAAAAACCATTGCGTAATCACATGACAAGTCTTTTCCTATTGTAGCACAATCCCTGTAAAATACCAGTTTTTATTGACAAATCCTCCCAAAAGTTATACCATTATAAGTATTGAAACATTGTTAATAATTTATCAATCAGGAGGGTCCTATTTCATGAACAACTTAACTTTAACAGTTGAAAACGAAATTGCAGTTCTTACTATTACCAGACCTGCAGCATTAAACGCATTGAATTCCGAAACATTGGATGAACTGAACACTGTTCTTACCGAAATTGAAGGAAGAGACGATATCAAAGTCGTTATCTTAACCGGTGGTGCTGATAAGAAAGGTAACGAATTCAAATCTTTCGTTGCTGGTGCTGACATCGCTGAGATGGTTAACTTCTCTGCTGCTGAAGCAAGAGCATTCGGTATGAAAGCTTCTGTTCCATTCTTTAAATTAATGAATATGAGACAGGTAACTATTGCTGCTGTTAATGGATTCGCTTTAGGTGGCGGATGCGAAATTTCTATGGCATGTGATATCCGTATTGCTTCTGACAACGCAGTATTCGGACAGCCTGAGTGTGGTCTTGGAATCATCCCAGGATTCGGTGGTACACAGAGACTTGCCCGTCTTGTTGGCATGGGACGTGCAAAAGAAATGATCTTCACCTGCGATAACATCGATGCAAACGAAGCATACCGCATCGGACTTGTAAACAAAGTTGTTGCAAAAGAAGAATTAATGCCAACCGCAAAAGCTATGGCAGAGAAAATTATCTCTAAAGGAAGCTATGCAGTATCTATCGCAAAAGCTGCTATCAACAACGGATATGATATGGATATCAAGAATGCTGTTGAAATGGAAGCTAACCTGTTTGGCGTAACCTGCTCTACCCATGATAAAAAAGAAGGCATGAGTGCTTTCTTAGAGAGAAGAGCTGCTGACTTAACAGATTTCTAATTGAACTTATACTTAGACAATATCAAAGGGGATATTCCAGTATCATCTGGGATATCCCCTTTCATAAAAGGAGAATGCATCATGTTAGATAAAAAAATTGGTTTTATCGGAAGCGGTAATATGGGTCGTGCCATGATTGGCGGAATTATCTCTTCCGGTCTGGTTCCTGCCAGCCACCTGATTGCCAGTGCGAAAACCCAGGTCACACTGGATACACTTTCTGAGCAGTATGGTATCCGCACCACCTTAGACAATGAGACTGTTGCTGTAGAATCCGATATCATTTTTCTTGCTGTAAAACCATATCTTTATGAAACAGTCATCAAAGAAATCAAAGACAGTGTTACCGATGACAAAATCATAGTTGCCATTGCTGCCGGACAGACCATTTCACGGATTGAATCTTTATTCAGCAAAGATATTAAACTGGTTCGTACCATGCCAAATACACCGGCTATGGTTCAGGAAGCCATGTCTGCCATTACCCCAAATGAGCATATCATAGAAGAAGAAACCAAAATGGTTGTCTCTCTCTTTGAAAGCTTTGGTAAAGCAGAAATTGTACCGGAAAGTCTTATGGATGCCGTAGTCGGAGTCAGTGGTTCCTCACCGGCTTATGTCTATATGTTTATTGAAGCAATGGCTGACGCAGCTGTTAATGACGGTATGCCGCGTGCCCAGGCTTATAAATTTGCTGCCCAGTCCGTTCTTGGTGCAGCTAAAATGGTATTAGAGACCGGTAAACATCCGGGTGAATTAAAGGATGCAGTCTGCTCCCCGGCCGGAACTACCATTGCTGCTGTGGCAAAATTAGAGGAAGGCTCCTTCCGCAGCACCGTAATTGCTGCCCAGAATGCCTGCTCTGAAAAATCCCGTGCCATGAGCAAACTCTCCGATTGATATTAAAGGCATATAAGAAACCCCGGAAGGACTAATTTACATACAATCGTTCTTCCGGGGTCTTTTCTATCTTTACTGTTTATTTTACCTGCTTTTATAAATCTTTAAGCACATCATCATAAAGGGCATCTAACATTTCCTTCAACTGCTTTTCAATGGTATCAAAATAAATTTCTGCTGTATCGTTGTCAAATTCCATCTCATTGCCGATTTCCATCACAATGTCAAGGATTCCGCTGTTCAACTCATCAATTGCATTTTCCACAATCTCTTCAAAAGTGCAGTAGGCATCGCCTGTCATATGCACAATAAAATCTTTCTTATCTATCTTTCCACGAAATTTGTATTCATCGGTAAAAAGGCTCCAGCCATCTCCGGCTGCCTCCCGCATCTCATTCCGAATGGATTTATAATCCAGTGGTACATAGTTCTGCTTAAAAAATTCTTCAAACGATGCTTTATCTTTATATTCTTCCATTCCAATTCCTCTGTCTGTCTAAATTTCCTGTAAATGTTCTAACGCCTGCTCCGGCAAAATGCATTTTCCATGCTCCATAATATATGCCCGGGTCGGTCCATGCGCATAAATATCATCTGCAAATTCCAAAGAAGCACTTAAAAGACGACAAAGCTGTTTATCACTAAGTTCTCCCTTCTCAAGCAAAAGATAATAAGCATCCTCTCTGGTCAGATAATAAAGACTACTCTTCATCGGCAGTTCCAGACGGACGCCCTTGGCATAACAAATTGCACGTTCCATGCTTGCAAAGCAAAGCTGATAAAAATTCCGGTCTTTTAGTGTAAAGCCACCGGTAGACTGTTTCTTATCTGTGCTTTCTTCTGCCTTGGATTCTGACTGCTCCGGTTGTATTTCTGCAATGCCTTCATCCGTATGATTCTGATTTGCCAGCTCTTTTGACGTCTGTTTCAGCTTTTCAATATCAGGAGCATTCTTAACCAGACTTTCTACTGCAGACTTCAGATTTTCCAACATATTGCTGATGCCAAGCTCCGGCTTCTCCGAAAAAGTAAGTGCCAGCGTATGCTCCGGCAGTACTGCAACCTGAATGGTAATATTTCCACCCTGTACTTTATATCCGACCTCTTCTTCTGCCATGGAAATAATCTTACGCAGAAACGATTCTGTTCTTCCGTCATTCTGCAGAAAATCATCTACTTCCAGTCCATTTTCCATTAATTCTTCTTCTGAAATAATACAGCGCACCGTATCCACATCGATTCTTTTAAATCTCATAAACAATCACCTGCCATTATTCTCGCTGCGTTTTCCCTTATTTGTAACCTTACTATACACTAAAAGCCCTTTCTTTTCAACCGGAAAGCTTTTATAATATAGGTATCCAAGGTATTAAGCCCGTAAGCAACTGGCAATTCCATAATACGGTAAAGGAGGAGCATTATGCACCGGATTATCTTTCATATTGATGTCAATTCTGCTTTTTTAAGCTGGAGTGCTGTCGACCGCCTAGAGCATGGTGAAACTTTAGATATCCGCACTATACCGGCAATTATTGGCGGTGACTCTGCTACAAGACACGGTGTGGTTCTTGCCAAGTCTGTGCCTGCCAAAGCCTATAAGATTGTCACCGGCGAACCGGTTGCCAATGCTTTACGTAAATGTCCCACCCTTATGCTGGTTCCGCCGGATCATGCCATGTACCAGAGAAAAAGCCATGCACTTATGGAACTGCTACATACCTACACCGATGATATCGAGCAGCTTTCCATAGATGAATGTTTTCTTGACTTTACGCCCATTGCCCACCAGTATGAATCTCCTCTTGCAGCAGCCAAAATCATTTCTGCAAATATTAAATCACGATTTGGTTTTACCGTTAATATTGGAATTGCTCCAAATAAGCTTCTGGCGAAAATGGCAAGTGATTTTACCAAGCCGGATCGGATTCACACTCTTTTTCCGGATGAAATTGCCAAAAAAATGTGGCCGCTTCCAGTGGATGATCTCTACATGGTAGGGCATTCCAGTGCTGCCCGGTTGAAAGCACTTGGCATCCGTACTATCGGAGAACTTGCAGCCACTGACCCGGATTACCTCCGGCAGGAATTCAAAAGCCACGGCACACTGATGTGGGAATATGCCAATGGAATCGGAGATGACCATGTGCATTCTACCAAGCGGGAAGCCAAGGGGATTGGCAATTCCACCACTTTAAAGGAGGACGCCCGCACCTTAGCAGATGCAAAAAAGGTTCTTCTCTCTCTTTCCGAATCTGTATCCATGCGCCTCCGGAAAGAAAAAATGTTGGCCCAGAGTATCACGGTAGAAATCCGCTATCATGATTTTACGAATACTTCCCACCAGTGCGGTCTCCTCTCAGCCACAAATACTACAGATGCCCTTTATAAAACTGCCGTTTCCCTTTTCCAGCAGCTCTGGAATAAGGAACCTGTCCGGCTCCTTGGCATCCGTACCAGCCGTCTGCTTCCTGAAGATGCACCGGTGCAGCTTTCTATTTTTGATTATGCAGCCGATTCATCAGCATCTGCCATGATTTCTACAGAAAGTACAGCTTCCGGCAGTCCGCTCCCAGATGGCAATAAAAAAAGCTGCACCCAGATGCCTTCTGCCAATAAGCAAAAGCAACTGGATGCAGCCATTGATTCTATTCGGAAACGTTTTGGGTCGAAGGCTCTTGTCCGGGGGAGTTTTCTTCCGTCTCCTGAGTCAGATCCGAAAAAGAATCATCCATCGGACTGACGTTTGAGATGGTATAGTAGAATAATGGATCCGGAAGTTCATCCTTATATCCATTATCGTTTAATATAAACTGGAAGGTTCTGTTACTGCTTCCCTCTGCATCACTATAGGTTAAGAGGGAGGCAGTTACAAGATAACTTCCATCCTCTTGTGCAATCCAGTCGTCAAGCTGTGCCTGCACCGTCGTATCCTCACCATAAGGCATCTGAAATGCCCCTTTATCTATAATGTAACTCTTACTTTCATTCTCATAGCGGATTGCAGTAAACTTCCTGCCAGAAGAAAGGTAAGTAAAAGTGCGCCTTTTCTTCCTTTTTTCGTGGTTCTCATCATGCATTTCTCCTTCCGTATACATAAGTTGCAAAATAAATGATGGCTGCTACAATCACAATCATCGGACCGGTTGCAACATTGGTAAAATAGGAAATCATCAATCCGAGCAATCCCGAAAACAAGGAAAAGATAACAGAAAATAAATGATATTCCCGCATGTTGACCGAAATATTCCGGCTTGCTGCTGCCGGAAGAATCAGCAGTGCATTGATGATCAAAATTCCAATCCATTTAATGGAAAGCATTACAATTAATGCAATAAAAATTGCAAAAATATTTTCTATCAGCTTCACCCGGATTCCCCGGCTCTTTGCCAGTGCCCGGTGCAGGCTTACTGCATTTAACTTATTAAATGCCATGCCCCAGAAAATCAGTGTTGCTGCAAAAATCAGAATCAGATAAATAATTTCTTTTTTTGAAATGCTTAAAACATCACCTACCAAAAGACTGGAATATTTACTGAAATTTCCGCCTTTCGATAAGATGGCCAGTCCCACAGCAATACATGCTGAAGAAAAAACGGAGATAATCGTATCTCTGGATGCCGATGCTTTACTGCTGATATAGTTTAGTAATAATGCAAAAATTACTGCAAAAATAATCATGGATAAGGTCGTATCTGCAACTCCCATCACAACGCCAAGAGCAATTCCCGTCAATGCAGAATGGCCTAATGCATCTGAGAAAAATGCCATTTTGTTATTTACAATCATGGTTCCAAGGATTCCAAACAATGGTGTGATAATCAGGATTGCGATAAATGCATTCCGCATAAATCCATAAGACCACCACGCGGTAAAAAATTCTATCATCCCCGCACCTCCATATCTGTAAATACCTGTTTAAAAGCATCACTGTCATAGACTTCCTTCGGTGTTCCCTGGGTCAGCACTTTGCCATCTATGAGCACCACATGGTCTGCATATTTTCTTACATAATCAAGGTCATGGGAAATCAGTAAAACTGCCAGGTCAAAATTTTCCTTCAGATATTCGATATTCCGGTAAAATAACTCCATACCATTCTGGTCAATACCAGACACCGGCTCATCCAAAAGCAGCAGATTCGGTTCATCCATCACTGCCATGGAAAGAAGTACACGCTGTAATTCCCCACCGGAAAGATTACATACCTGCTTGTCAATCAAATGCTCGGCTTCAAACATTTTTAAGCTTTCTTTGATTTCCTGATACAGCTTTTTACTCTTATATAAAAATACCGGCCGGTTGGACTGATAGCTTGCAATCATATCATAGACACTGACCGGAGTGGATTTCTCGATATTTAGATTCTGTGGTACATAACCAATCCTAAGCTTCTGGATATGACCATTTTCCCTGTCCTTAAATTCAATGCTTCCCGTGTGTGGAATGTCATTTAAAATAGCCCGGATCAGAGTTGATTTTCCTGCTCCGTTCCGGCCAATCAATACTGTCAGTGTTCCACAATGAATATGCAGATTCACATCTGACAATATCTGCTGTTCTCCAATGGTAACACCCAGATGGTTAATCCGGATACAATGCAGTCCACATGGTTTTACTATTTTTCTCATTCTGTAAAAGCCTCCTTCAGCAGTTCCATATTCTGTCTCATTGCATCAAGATAGCTGTCCTTTTCATACTCCCCGCGGGTTAAGGTATCAAGATAACATACTTTCGCATCGGTCTCCCGCTCTACTGTATCTCCCATATCTTTGCCATAGAGTTCTTCTGCCAGCACCACTGATATATCATTCTTTTCAATGACGCCCATCACATCTGCCACTTCACCGGCACTGACCTGACGCTCCTCATCCAAATCCATGGTATAGGAAATCTCCATATCATAGTCCTCTGCCACATAAGCATAAGCTTCATGGAAAATAACAATATGCTTTCCTGCTAATTCTTCCTTTAAGGACTGCTGCTCGCTCTCTAAATCCTCAAGCTTTGCAAGGTACTCTTTCGCATTGCTTTCATAAACATCCTGATGCTTTGGATCTATGTTGCAAAGTCCTTCTAAAATATTTTGCACCTGCTGCTTATAAAGTGCAATGCTCATCCATGCGTGGGCATTCACATCTCCGTGATTATGTCCTTCTTCATGGGTATCCTCGGTATCTCCGTGGATATGCTCCTCTGCTGCATCTTCGTGAGCATGTTCCTCTCCTTCATCCTCTTCAGATAAAAGATTAAGTCCCTCGCAGGCATTTACAATGGAAAGATTCTTATAATCTGCTGCCACATCCGATAAAAAAGATTCGATTCCGCCACCATTTACAATAAACACATCTGCACCGGAAAGGAGCTTCATGTCCGCCGGAGTCAGCTGGTAATCGTGAAGACAGCCAGTCTGCGGCTCACTGAGATTCTGCAAATTTACACCCGGAGTGTCTCCGATGACATTCATTGCTGCAATATACATCGGATAAAAGGATGTTACTACCGTAAGTTCACTATCCTGCTGTTTTGTCTCTTCTTTTACATATAATTGTGTCAGTCCTGCACCAGTCAATAAAAGTACCAGCAAAAGAACCGTTACAAATACATATTTATTCTTCATAGCCAACAGCCTCATCCATAATCTGCCAGATTTCTTCCCTGCCCTGCTTGGTTACTGCAGAAAACGGAACAATTACCGTTCCCGGTTTTACTTTCAGACCTTCTTTTACTGCCTTGATACATTTTGGCACCTGGCTTCTCTTCAGCTTGTCCAGCTTGGTTGCCACAATAACCGGATCAAAGCCCTGATGGATAATCCAGTCATACATCAGTTTATCATTGGCAGACGGGTCATGCCTGATATCAATTAGTAAGAATACCCGGCGCAGCTGCTTTGAGGTATGCAGATAATTTTCAATCATTTTACCCCATTTTGCTTTCTCACTCTCTGCTACTTTCGCATAACCATATCCCGGCAAATCCACCAGATACATGGCATCATTGATATTATAGAAATTAATGGTCTGTGTCTTTCCCGGCTGTGCAGAGGTTCTTGCAAGGGATTTCCGGTTCATCAGTGCATTAATTAATGACGACTTTCCAACATTGGATTTTCCTGCAAATGCCACCTCCGGCAATGTATTCTCCGGAAGCTTACTGGTAACACCACACACCGTTTCCAAGTTTACTTCTTTTATAACCATTTTCTGCTCCTTTACTACTCTTTTACAAAAGCAACCTTTAAGATATCTTCGATGGTATCTGCATAGACAATTTCTAAATCCTTTTTAATCTCTGCTGAGAGTTCCTCGATATCTTTTTCATTTTTTCCCGGCACACAGACTGTCCGGATACCGGCATTTTTCGCTGCTAATGTTTTCTCTTTTAATCCACCAATCGGAAGCACTCTGCCGCGGAGGGTAATCTCTCCTGTCATGGCAACATCAGCACGCACCTTTTTCCCGGTAATGGCAGAAAGCATTGCGGTTGCCATGGTAACACCGGCGGACGGTCCATCCTTTGGTACGGCTCCTTCCGGAATGTGGATATGTATATCATGTCTGGTAAAGAAATCGTCCGGTATCTGATACTGCTCACTGACAGAACGGATATAACTGATTCCAGCCTGTGCAGACTCTTTCATGACATCGCCAAGCTGTCCTGTCAGTTTAAATTCACCTTTTCCCGGCATTACATTTACTTCGATTTCTAATGTATCACCACCGACACTGGTCCATGCCAGTCCCCGGACAATACCAACCTCGTCCTTCTCATTCTTCTTATCAAAGGTATATTTCTCTTTGCCAAGATAATGTTCTAAGTTCTTTGTGCTTATAGTAACTTTCTTTTTCTTGCCCTCGTAAATCTCTCTTGCTGCTTTTCTGCAGATTTCACCGATTTTGCGTTCTAAGTTACGCACACCGGCTTCTCTTGTATAGCTGCGAATCAGCTGCTCAATTGCACCATTCTGGAATGTAAGCTCTGATTCCTTTAAGCCATTTTTCTCAATCTGCTTTGCTATAAGATGCTCTTTTGCAATGTGAGCCTTTTCATTTTCCGTATAACTGCTTACCTCAATCAGCTCCATGCGGTCTAACAGAGGTCTTGGTATTGTCTGTACGGAATTGGCTGTCGCAATAAACAATACCTCAGATAAATCTACCGGAAGCTCCACATAGTGGTCCCTGAAATGGCTGTTCTGCTCATTATCCAATACTTCCAGCAGTGCAGAAGATGTATCTCCCTTATAATCACTGCTAACTTTATCAATCTCATCTAAAAGCATCAGCGGGTTCTTTACTCCGGCACTCTTTAAACCATTGATAATTCTGCCCGGCATTGCCCCCACATAGGTCTTTCTGTGTCCACGAATCTCTGCCTCATCACGGACACCTCCTAGACAGATTCTGACATACTTTTTATTCAATGCTTTTGCCACAGAACGGGCAATGCTTGTCTTGCCGGTTCCAGGAGGTCCCACCAGACAGATAATTGGACTTTCTCCTTTATGAGTCAGATTCCGGACTGCCAAGAATTCCAGCATACGCTCTTTTACTTTTTCCAATCCGTAGTGGTCTTCGTCTAAAATTTTCTCTGCATTAGCTAAATCTTTATTATCCTTAGACGCCTTATTCCATGGCAGTTCCAGCAATGTCTCAATATAGCCTCTGCTGACTGCACTTTCCGAAGAACTGGATGCAATATTCTTAAAACGCTCAATCTCTTTTCTAATTCTCTCTTTAACCGTCTTATCTGCCTTCAGTTTCTTTACTTCCTCTAAAAAGTGTTCCGCATCTGACTGTGTATTATCCTCACCTAGTTCTTCCCGAATCAGTTTCATCTGTTCCCGCAAAAGATATTCCTTCTGATTCTTATCCACGCGTTCTTTCACCTTCGCCTGAAATTCATTCTTTAAGGAAATCACTTCGATCTCATTCAGCAGAATTTCCATTAAAGTCTCATACTGGGAAGTGAGATCTACTGCCTCTAAGATTTTCTGTTTCTGGGTGTAGTAAAGCGGCAGATTGTACGCAACCTGCTGCATCAAAGTTCCAACGTCCTGCTGTTCTTCTACCTGACGCAAGAATTCTTTGCTCATATGTCCATTGGCTTTTTGATATTTCAGTACGGTTTCCCTGATGCAGCGAAGCATTGCTTCCCTCGCTTCCGGCATCAGTTCTTCCTCTTCTGCCGTTTTTTCATCAAAAAGGATGACTTCTGCCATCAGATACTTCTCCTGTGACAGAAAAGAGGCTAACTCGCCTCTTTCCAATCCTTCTACCAAAACACGCACGATTTCATTTGGCATCTTTATTACCTGCTTTACTTCAGCAATAACACCAATCTGATATAAATCATCCCTGGCCGGCTCCTCTACGGAAGCATCCTGCTGTGTAATCAGGAATATTTTCTGGTCTCCAACCATCGCCTCTTCTATGGCATGAATGGAACGGTCCCTGCTAATATCAAAATGAGCCACCATTCCCGGCAGAATGGTCATTCCACGAAGTGCAACTGCCGGTAAATGAATTACTGTCCTGCTCATCTTTTTCTCCTCTTTTTTATGCGTTACGATATTCTATCTCCGCTTTCTTGTCTTCTACCGTTTCTTTTGTAATGGTGCATTTTACAATGCTCTCATCGGAAGGAATCTGATACATTAAATCCATCATGGTATCTTCCATAATTGCACGAAGTCCACGGGCACCGGTCTTACGGGCTAAAGATTTCTCTGCAATTGCTTCTACTGCATCATCTTCAAATTCCAGCTCTACACCGTCAATTTCAAATAGCTTCTTATACTGCTTGATCAGGGAATTCTTCGGCTCCTTTAAGATACGGATTAACGCTTCCTTATCCAGCTGTTCTAATGATACATTTACCGGAACACGTCCGATAAACTCTGGAATCAGACCGAATTTAATAAAGTCTCCCGGCAGTACCTGCTTTAAGACTTCGCTCAAATTACGCTCGGTACGGTCTGCAATATCTGCATTAAAGCCGATGGATTTCTGGTCCATACGCTGCTCGATAATCTTCTCTAATCCATCAAATGCTCCACCACAGATAAATAAAATATTCGTAGTATCAATCTGGATTAATTCCTGCTGTGGATGCTTTCTTCCACCCTGTGGTGGAACGGAAGCCACAGTTCCCTCTAAGATTTTTAATAATGCCTGCTGTACACCTTCACCGGACACATCCCTGGTAATAGATACATTTTCAGATTTCTTCGTAATCTTATCAATCTCATCGATGTAAATGATTCCGCACTGGGCGCGCTCGATATTGTAATCTGCTGCCTGAATCAGTTTCAGAAGGATATTCTCTACGTCTTCACCAACATATCCTGCTTCTGTTAATGTGGTGGCATCTGCAATGGCAAACGGTACATTTAAGACTCTTGCCAGTGTCTGTGCCAGAAGGGTCTTACCGGAACCGGTCGGTCCTAACATCAGAATGTTACTCTTCTGCAATTCCACATCATTCATATCTACATCAGAAGTAATTCTCTTATAGTGATTATATACGGCTACAGAAAGGACTTTTTTTGCTTCGTCCTGACCGATTACATATTCATCTAAAAATTTCTTCATCTCTTCCGGTTTAATCAGGTTGATTTCTTCTAAATCTTCCTTTCCTTTTCCGGAAATCTCCTCATCTTCGAATTCCTCCTCTATGATTTCTGCACAGATGTCCACGCATTCATCACAGATATATGCACCGTTTGGTCCTGCAATCAGCTTGCGTACCTGATCCTGTGATTTTCCGCAAAAGGAACATCTGATTTTGTCCTCGCTATTTCTTCCTGCCATCTTTCCACCTCGATTATTTCCATCTATCTTTTCTAAATCCTTCGTAAAAAAGGTAAAGGCTGCCCGTAGTCGAATTCCGCATATGTGCTTCGGATAATCCGCCCAGAGACAGCCTCTTTCTTATTTCTCTTATCTTGCTGTAATTACACCGTCAATCAGGCCATACTCCTTTGCCTCTTCTGCGGACATATAATAGTCACGCTCTGTATCTGCGGCAATTACATCATATGGCTTTCCGGTATTTGCAGCTAAAATCTCGTTCAAACGTTTCTTGGTCTTTAAGATATTCTCTGCTGCAATCTGAATCTCAGTTGCCTGTCCTTTTGCTCCACCGGAAGGCTGATGTATCATAATCTCTGCATTTGGTAATGCAAATCTCTTTCCTTTTGTTCCACCGGACAACAGGAATGCACCCATGCTGGCTGCAAGTCCGATACAAATTGTAGATACATCACATTTGATATACTGCATGGTATCATAAATTGCCAATCCGCCTGTTACAATTCCACCCGGAGAATTGATGTATAACTGAATGTCTTTTCCCGGATCTTCGGACTCTAAGAATAAAAGCTGTGCCACTACCAGACTGGCTGTGGTCTCATTTACCTCTTCACCAAGGAAAATAATTCTATCCTTTAATAATCTGGAGTATATGTCGTAACTACGCTCTCCTCTGCTGGTCTGTTCAATGACATAAGGTACTAAACTCATATGATAACCTCCATTTCTACCATACATTCTGCTGCAACTTTATCTCTGTTTCAAGTGATTTGCGTAAAACAGACCGACCTGATTCCAAGTCAGTCTGTCTCTTTACGTGCTTCTCTTATGCTTCTGCATTAGCTGCTTCTGCTTCTTTTTCTTTCTTAGTCTTAGCTTTTGCTCTTTCTTTTACATTGTCCATAATGAACTGAACTGCTTTTTCAATCGCAATATCACGTTTCATGGATTCTTTCTCGTTATCGCCAACATACTCTTTGAGCTTATCCGCTTCCATTCCGTATGCTTTTGCCATCTTCTCAATTTCAGCATTTACATCATCTTCTGTAATCTCGAAGTTTTCTTCTTTTGCAATCTGCTCTAATACTAAGCTGCTCTGGATTCTTGTTAATGCTTCCGGACGAACCTGTTCTTTCATCTTGTCCATAGTCATTCCGGAGAACTGCATATACTGGTCAAAGCTTAATCCCTGCTGTGCAAGTCTCTGGGCAAATTCCTGAATCATATTCTGTACCTGTGATTCAATCATTGCATCTGGAATTTCCATCTCAGATTTCTCGATAATCTTCTTGATTGCTTCGTCCTCTTTGGTACGTTTTGCATTGTTCTCTTTGGTCTCTTCTAAGTTCTTCTTCACGCTCTCTTTGTACTCTTCTAAGGTTTCGAACTCAGAAACATCAGATGCGAACTCATCGTTTAACTCTGGAAGTTCTTTTGTCTTAATCTCGTTAATCTTAACTTTGAATACTGCTGGTTTTCCAGCTAAATCTTCTGCATGATATTCCTTCGGGAATGTAACGTTTACTTCTACCTCATCGCCAGTGTTCTTTCCTACTAACTGATCTTCGAATGTATCGATGAAGGAATGGGAACCGATCTCTAATGGATGATTCTCTCCTTTTCCACCTTCAAATGCGACACCGTCTACGAATCCTTCGTAGTCGATAACTGCTGTATCACCTTCTGCAACAGGTCTGTCTGTTACAGTTACAGTTCTTGCATTGTTATTTCTTTCTCTCTCTAATGCTTCTGCAACTTCTTCATCAGATACGGATGTATCGATCTTTGTTACAGTTACACCATTATATTTGCCAAGTTTAACTTCTGGTCTCTTTGCAACTTCTGCTGTGAAGATGAATGGTTTTCCTTTTTCTAACTGAACCACATCAACCGTTGGCTGGGAAACGATATCTACACCGCTCTCATCGATAGCTGCCGGATAAGCTTCCTGCATCATGATATTTGCAGCATCTTCATAGAAGATTTCCGGACCATACATTTTCTCTACCATAGCCATTGGAACTTTTCCTTTACGGAATCCAGGGATGCTGATTTTGTTTTTCTGCTTATTGTATGCAGCTTTCAAAGCCTCTGCCACTTTATCTTCTGCCACTTCAATTGTAAGCTTTACCATATTTTTCTCTAAATTTTCAACCTGTACACTCATTCTTGTTTCTTCCTCCTTATAACTATATATAAAATATACATGTACAAATATTTTCTTATCTTACGACTGCTCCCTAAAAATAGGCATACTTAGAGCTACTAACAGTCATTTAGAGATTATAACACACCGTTTGTAAAATTACTAGCTTTTTTTTCTGTACAAGATTTTAACCCGATTTCAATTGGTGACAGTCATGTAAAAAGCCCCCGGGAAATGCACTTTCGCGCTTTTCCCGAAGGCTTTTTGTCTTTCTTCTTATTTAGACATCTGCTCTTCCTGTCTCATGATCATTTTCTTAACCATTTCTCCACCGATAGAGCCAGCCTGTCTGGATGTCAGGTCACCGTTGTAGCCCTCTTTTAAAGGTACTCCGATTTCAGATGCAACCTCCTGTTTAAAACGGTGCATTGCCTCTTTTGCCTGTGGCACTGCCATCTGGTTACTTGAATTAGAACTGTTTGTTCCACTCATTTGTTTCTACCTCCATAGTTTCTTCTCTTTGTTATCTATTTTCAGATAAGCTTTTGTTGGTTGCTTATCCTGTTTTTAGTATGGCTTCCAGAGAATAAATTATGTTGGTAAGTTCTGGTTATTTTTATTTAAAATACATGATATTTGCTTCCATCGCATCAATATCTGCCTGTGGATCCAGCCACTTTACAATAGCCATGGCAAATTCAATGGCTGTTCCCATGCCCCGGCTGGTAACGATGTTGCCATCTACTGCAACTTTTTCTGCTCCGACCCTGGCTCCAAGAAGCTTTTCTTCAAACCCCGGATAGCTGACTGCATGTTTACCCTCTAATATTCCATTCTCACCCAATACGCTTGGTGCAGCACAGATTGCTGCAGTAAGTTTGCCGCCTGCTGCATAAGATGTAATCACTTTCTTTACAATTTCATGCTTTCCGAGATTTAAGGTTCCAGGCATTCCGCCCGGCAGTACAATTCCATCATAGCTGTCAAAATCAGCTTCCTCTGCCAGTACATCTGCTGCAAACGTAATTCCGTGGCTCCTGCCACTTCTTTCTTTCCGGTAATGGAAATCATATCAATCGCAATTCCTGCTCTGCGTACCACATCCACTACGGTAAGTCCTTCAATCTCTTCACAGCCATCCGCCATAAAAATTCCGATTTTCTTCATATTATCTTCCTCCTGTTTTCTATTCTCTTCTGATATTACATTTTCTGATATTAAATTTTCTAACACGAAATTTTTCTATGCTGTCTCTTATGTTAGCATGGTTACTGCGCTTTTTCAATTCCATGGTTGCAGTGGATTTTAAAATATTTTACAATAAATGTATCATTATTTTCCTGACTATATGGAGGCTATTATGGAAATTGAACGTAAATATTTAATTGATGAGATTCCTTTTGATTTAAAAGACTATTCCTGCAAAGTCATTGAGCAGGGGTATCTCAATACGGACCCTGTAGTGCGGGTGCGCCGCTCCAATGACAAATATATTCTTACTTACAAAGGCTCCGGTCTTATGGTGCGGGAAGAATATAATCTTCCTCTGAATGAAGAGGCTTACCGGCATCTGATTCAAAAAGCAGATGGTATTATCATTTCCAAGAAGCGCTATCTGATTCCATTGACTGGCAGGCTGACCATTGAGCTTGATATTTTCGAAGGAGACCTTGCTCCGTTAAAATTAGCCGAAGTGGAATTTGAAACAAAAGAAGAAGCTGAATCCTTCCTTCCACCGAAGTGGTTTGGGAAAGATGTCACCTTCTCCTCTGATTATCACAACAGCACTTTGAGTCGTGTGGGACTGCCTACCTAAGGCGGGTAGTCTCATAACGGCACATGGTTGCCACGCACTGCTTTAACTGTATATAACGGCCGGTTAAATCTCCTTCCGGAATCACCACATCCAATACTACGGAAAAATCATTAATCAGACGGTCTGTAATATCATTTTCCATCTCATTTAAAATCTTATATTTCTCCTCATAAGTATCTGCATCTAAGAAACGCAGCAGGAACGGATTCGCCTGTTCTTCGGATTCTGAAGTTTCCTGCGGCTGGGCTGTTGCCTGCGGCTGTGTTGTCTCCTGACTAACCTTTACCGCTTCCTGTGGAGTTGCTTCTTCCTGCAGTTTTACTTTTTCAAATCTGTATTTCTGCTCTGCTGCCGGATATTTCTCATGATCAACTTCGCTTACAAACATGGCAAGCGGTCTTGCATATACTTTATAAGCTCCGTAAAGTGCCTGATAAATCACCAGTTCTTCTCTTGTTTCGCTGTGTGTTGCTATGGCTACAATCTGATATAATTTTCCTTTAAAATGTCTGTAAATCTCCCCGGTTGCCGGTCTTCTGCCTTCCATTGCTGTCATCCTCCACTTATCTATGCTCTTTACTGTAATTCAAAACGGTTTAACATTTCAATTCCTTCTGCCACAAAATCTCTTTCAAAATTCAGATTGCCGCTGAAGCCAGTTACCATCAGCTCCTGCACTTTCTTCATATTATCACTTTGTGGAATATCATAAGTAAATTCCATCGGTTCTATTACTTCCATGGCAGACATTTCCTCTGCCGCTGCAGACTGATATTTTCCCGCCAGCCGGTTCTTTAACTGCTGCTGTGCCTGCTGTCTGTTCATCTGCGGATCAGGTGCCTGCTGATACATGGGATGCGGCTGGACTGGTGCCTGCTGATATGCCCGTTGTGGCTGGTTCATGGTCTGCTGATATGTATGCTGCTGGTTTGGCACCTGCTGATATGTACGCTGCGGCTGGTTCATCTGTGGACGATATATCTGCTGTGGCGGCCGCCCCATAGCCGGATTATTTCCACGCCTGTTTTGATTATTGCTTTGCTTTACACTCTGGGACAAAGCAACATATATAATAATAATGATAAATACAATAAAAAGTCCCATATAAAAACCTTCCTTTTTCTATCCTCTTCAAGTTTTTTCTTTTCAAGTTTACCCTATTATTTTATTATACTCAAACAAACCAGCTAAGACAACAACTCATTCTATAATTTTTTCTTGCTGTCAGACTGTCTTTTCGTTGCTTTGACACAATCACAGGACTGTCTGTCGAGTACGGATGCAGATAAAGCCTGCAAGGGACACTGCCTTTCTCCATTTGGCAATGGACAAAACGGAGTAAAATTACTATAATAGATAAATAAGATTTATCGAAAATTATTTAAATCAGGAATAGGAATTTTATTATGTTTGGGAAATTTGAAAAACGTATGTCCGGTACACAGATGATAGCGCTTGGTTTTCTATTGCTCATCTTTATCGGAACCATACTTCTGATGCTTCCGGTTTCCAGCCGGAATGGTGAATGGACTCCATTTATAACTGCCCTTTTCACCTCAACCAGTGCTACCTGTGTAACCGGTCTGGTTCTGGTTGACACCTTTACCCACTGGAGCATTTTCGGACAGCTTGTTTTATTAGTTCTGATTCAGATTGGTGGTCTTGGTTTTATCACCATTGGTATTACTGTTTCTTTGATGTTACGCAAGAAAATCGGGCTGAAACAGCGTGGTCTTATTAAAGAAAGTTTAAACACCCTTGAAATCGGCGGTGTCGTGCGGCTTGTCCGCCGTGTCATCGGAGGCACGTTTCTTTTTGAAATGTCGGGTGCATTCATTCTTACACTGCGTTTTCTGAAAGACATGGATGTTTTACATGCCATCTATTATGGTATCTTCCATTCTATTTCAGCCTTTTGTAATGCAGGATTCGATTTAATGGGGCGTTACAGTCCATTTTCATCCATTACCAGATTCTACAATGATCCTATAGTAATTCTTACCATCAGTGCCCTGATCCTGATTGGTGGTATTGGTTTCTTTGTATGGAATGACCTTAGGGAACACGGGCTGCATTGCCGCCACTATGCCCTGCAGACCAAAATGGTTTTAAGTGCTACTGCAGTCTGCCTCTTTGGCGGCACGCTGCTCTTTTATCTTTTTGAGCATAACCGCTTATTTGCCGGTATGAGTTTCGGAGAACAGCTTTTGAATTCTTTCTTCTGTACTGTTACCCCACGAACTGCCGGTTTTAACGCTGTTGATAATGGTGCGTTAAGCGAAAGCAGTAAATTTCTTTCTATTGTATTTATGTTTATCGGTGGTGCCCCGGGTTCTACTGCCGGCGGTGTAAAGGTTACAACCATATTTGTTCTATTGTTATCCGTACGTTCCACCTTAACCCGTACTACCGGAACAAATATTTTCGGACGCAGACTGGAAGAATCTGTTATCACCAAATCAGTCGTCGTCCTTATGTTCCAGTTGACGCTGGCACTCAGCGCCACACTGGCAATTACTGCTATTTCCGGTTATCCAGTCATTGATGTGGCTTTTGAAGCATTTTCAGCTCTTGACACTGTCGGAATGTCAACCGGTATTACAAGCAGCCTTAGTACCAGCTGTCATATCATTCTAATTCTGTTAATGTATTTAGGACGACTGGGAAGCCTTTCCTTTGCCTTATCATTTACGGATAAGAAAAGGATTGCGCATGTGATGCAGCCGGTAGAAAAAATCAATGTCGGTTAATATCAAATATCTTGATTATACTAGGAGGATTCTATGAAATCATTTTTAATTATTGGACTGGGCCGATTTGGCACTCACCTTTGCAAAGACTTATCCAAACTGGATAATGAGATTATGGTTGTGGACGAGAATGAAGCCGTAATGGAAGATGTTCTCTCTTTTGTCACCAGTGCAAAAATTGGTGACTGCACCAATGAAAAAGTACTTGCCACTTTAGGTGTTGGCAATTTTGACGTCTGCTTTGTCTGTATCGGAAGTAATTTCCAGAGCAGCTTAGAGATTACAAGCCTGCTTAAGGAAATGGGTGCCAGATATGTCGTCAGCAAAGCAAACCGTGATATTCATGCCAAATTTCTGCTGCGGAACGGTGCTGACGAAGTTATCTACCCTGACCGGGATATCGCTGAAAAAACTGCAGTCCGTTTCTCTGCCGACCAGGTCTTTGACTACTTTGAATTAGGCGGTGGCTTCTCCATTTATGAGATTCCGCCATTACCAGAATGGATTGGAAAGAGTATTAAGGATCTAAATTTCCGTGCCTGCTATCATGCCAATATCATCGGTATTAAAACAGATGGTGTCATGAGCCTGCTGCCGGATGCCAATTATATTTTTAAAGACACGGACCATCTGATGATATTAGGCCACAGAAATGACATCGATAAAATTTTAAAGAAACTGTAAAACTACAGAAAACATTCTTTACAAGTCCAGCGTTTTCCCACTACCCGCATAAGCATTGAAAGAAGAGGTATCCGATGCCCGAATCATCAGATACCTCTTCTTTCTCATATTCTGCTACAATATTGTTCCTAAGGCTCCTCTGCCTCACTGATTTCTAAATATGCTTTTACAACCTGTACCAGCTTCTCATAACTTAAGGATGTAGTGTCCAGACAGAAATCGTAATTTCTGGCATCGTTCCACTCCCTGCCGGTATAGTATTTGTAATAATCTGCGCGATACTTATCAATGGTGTCTATCTTCTTTTCAATACCCTTCTTAGTTCCACCATTCTGCTGCATGACACGTTCAATGCAGTCCTTACGCGGTGCGTAGAAAAACAGACTCTTTACATAATCACAATCTTTTAAAACATAATCCGCACAACGTCCGATAATAATACAGGACTCTTCTTTGGCTACCTCACGGATAATTTTCGCCTGATAGTTAAAGAGATTGTCGTTGGATACAAACTCATCACTATCCGGTGGAAGCACTTCCCCATGATATGCTTTCTTCGCAATACGAAACAGTGGCATCTTACGCAGTTTCTCATCTGCCTCTCCAAACAATGCCTCATTGATTCCGCTTTCATCAGAAGCCATTCTTATTAACTCACGGTCATAGCAATGAATTCCAAGTTCTTCTGCCAGCTTCTTACCCAGCGTTCTTCCGCCGCTTCCATAACTTCTTGCAATGGTTATTACCGTATGTTTCATATTTAACACCTACTCTCCTAAATATGCCTTTTTAATAGACTCATTATTCATAAGCTCTTTGGCATCACCGCTCAATACAATTTTACCTGTTTCCAGTACATATGCACGGTCTGCAATCGATAATGCTTTCTTTGCATTCTGTTCTACCAGTAGAACAGTTGTACCGGATGCAGATATTTCTTTGATAATGTTAAAAATCTCTTCTACAAAGATTGGAGACAATCCCATGGACGGCTCATCCATAAGGATGATCCTCGGCTTACTCATCAACGCCCGACCCATGGCAAGCATCTGCTGTTCGCCACCACTTAAGGTTCCAGCCAGCTGATTCTTACGTTCCTTTAATCTTGGAAAGCTCTTGTATACACGCTCTAAAGACTCTGCAATTTCCTGCTTATCTTTTCTGGTATATGCACCCAGCTTTAAGTTCTCATATACAGAAAGCTCTGCAAATACACGTCTTCCTTCCGGAACATGTGCCATTCCCATGGATACAATCTTGTGTCCCGGAACCTTGGTGATATCTGTTCCTTCAAAAAGAATGCTTCCCTTTTTGGCACTGAGCATTCCGGTGATTGTCTGCAGTGTAGTTGTCTTACCTGCACCATTGGCTCCGATTAATGCAATGACTTCTCCTTCATTGACATCAAAGGAAATCCCTTTAATTGCCTGAATCACGCCGTAATATACTTCCAAATCTTTTATTTCAAGCATTGCCATTTTATCATCCCTCCTATTCGCCCAGATATGCCCTGATAACCTGTGGATTATTCAATACGTCACTGGTATTTCCGCTTGCCAGTACCTGGCCGAAGTTCAATACAGTCAGTTTCTCACAGATACCGGATACCAGTTTCATATCATGTTCAATCAGAAGAATGGTCATATCAAATTCATCCCTTACAAAGCGGATGGTATCCATTAATTCTTTGGTTTCATTTGGGTTCATGCCGGCTGCCGGCTCATCTAAAAGCAGAAGTTTTGGTTCAGTTGCCAGTGCTCTTGCAATCTCCAGTTTACGCTGTTTACCATACGGAAGATTGGATGCCAGATAATCTGCTTCATCCTCAAGACCAAATACCTTTAACAGCTCCATTGCCTTTTCATTCATCTCTGCTTCTACTTTAAAATACTTCGGAAGTCTTAGAATTCCGGTTAAAGTAGAATAAGTATGATGATTATGCAGTCCGACTTTTACATTATCCAGCACGGACTGGTCTTTAAAAAGGCGGATATTCTGGAAGGTTCTTGCAATTCCGGCTTTATTAATATCTATGGTTTTCTTTCCGGTAATATCTTTTCCATCCAGTACAATGCTTCCATCATCCGGTTTGTATACACCGGTAAGCATATTAAATACGGTTGTTTTACCTGCACCGTTCGGTCCAATCAGTCCGTATAACTGACCTTTTTCAATCTGCATTTCAAATCCATCTACCGCCCGGAGTCCACCGAAGGAAATTCCAAGATTCTTTACTTCTAACATTGCCATCTTATTGTACCTCCTTCGTTTTCTTTGCAAATAAATTCTTCAAAGAATGTGTCTGTCTCCAGGTAATTGCTGCCGGTGCCCAGTTAAAGAGCATCATTGCAATCAGAACAATTGCGTAAATCAGCATACGGTAATCACGCAGTCCACGCAATACTTCCGGAAGCATGGTCAGTACTACGGCTGCAATAATGGAACCACGGAAGCTTCCCATTCCACCGAGTACGACAAATACCAGAATCATGATGGACATATTGTATCCAAAGTTTGCCGGCTGGGCAATCAGGCTGGAAAGGTTATGTGCATAAAGCACTCCACCTGCTCCTGCGATTGCTGCTGAAATAGTAAATGCCATCAGTTTAAACTTTGTAATATTAATGCCAACGGATTCTGCTGCAATACGGTTATCACGGATTGCCATGATAGCACGGCCGCTTCTGGAATTAACCAGATTAAATACTACAAACAATGCAACCAGAATTAAAATAACACCGATTAAGAAAGTAGACTGTCTTGGTGTTCCGGTGATTCCCTTTGCACCATCGATAATCATTTCTCCGGTTCCCGACATATTAAGAGCCTTGTTGTCATTGATTGCAAAATGCAGACCGTTTTCATCTTTGCCTACATAAAGAACATTGATGACATTCTTGATAATCTCTCCAAATGCCAGTGTTACGATTGCAAGGTAATCACCTCTTAAACGAAGTACCGGAATTCCGATTAAGAATCCAAAGAATGCTGCAACAGCAGTTCCGATTAATAAAGCGATGATAAAACGCAGGGTTGGATTCATCGGTGAATTTTCCATACATCTGGTAAAGAAAGCACTGGAAAATGCGCCGACACACATAAAGCCTGCATGACCAAGACTTAATTCACCCAGATAGCCTACACAGAGGTTCAATCCGATTGCAACGATAGAATAAGTACAAAGGGGTACCAAAAGTCCCTGCATCAGACTGGACATGCTTCCGGTTGCTACCAGAATCTGTACTACGGCAAAAATGACGATTACCATAGCATATGTAATCAGATTACTCTTTGTTGTCTTCTTCATTGTTTTTAAATTCATTTTACTCATTCCTGCCACCTACACTTTCTCATGAATTGGCTTACCAAGAATACCGGTAGGCTTAACCAATAACACAATAATCAACACGGCAAAAACGATAGCATCGGAAAGCTGTGAAGAAATATAAGCTTTTCCTAAGATTTCGATAATACCAAGAAGGATTCCTCCGATAAATGCTCCCGGAATGGAACCGATTCCACCAAATACAGCTGCAGTAAATGCTTTGATACCAGGCATAGCGCCGGTATATGGAGTCAGTGTCGGATATGCTGAACACAGTAACACACCTGCAATTGCCGCAAGTCCGGAACCAATTGCGAAAGTAAGTGAAATTGTCCCGTTAACATTTACCCCCATAAGCTGTGCTGCATCCTTATCCTCGGATACTGCCAGCATTGCCTGTCCTGCTTTTGTCTTTTTAATAAAAATCATCAGACCAATCATGATAACAATACATGCCAGGACTGCCACTACCGTAACACCGGTTATGGTAATTCCGCCAATCTTAATATTCTGCAGTGGAACCACAGAACTAAAGGATTTGGTATCTGCACCAAATATCAGTAATGCAATATTCTGCAACAAATAGCTGACACCAATTGCGGTAATCAATACTGCCAGTGGAGATGCCTTACGCAAAGGCTTATATGCCACTTTTTCAATTATCACGCCAAGCACAGTGCAGACTACAACTGCAAGGATTACGCTCAAAAGCGGGTTCATGTTCATGCCGCTCATTGTCATAAATACGACATAGCAGCCAATCATGATAACATCACCATGGGCAAAATTCAGCATCTTAGCAATTCCATACACCATGGTGTAACCCAGTGCAATGATTGCATAGATGCTGCCAAGGCTGATACCGTTGATTAAATACGTTATGAATCTCATAACAACACCTCTTGCTTTCTCTTAGAATATATACCTCTATAATACATAAAAGGGGCTGCCATTGGCAACCCCTCTTTGGCTTATCTGATAAAATACATTACATTCCTACGTATTCACCATTCTGAATTACAACCGCTTTAGGATCTTTGTTTACTTCACCAGTTGCTGACCATGTCATTCCGCTACCTGTTGCACCATCAATGTTGACTTTTGTAATTGCGTCTTTCAATAAATCACAAATATCAGAAGCACTCATATCCGGTGTTGCATTTGCTTCTTCCAATGCTGCTTTGATTGCATAAATTGCATCATAAGCATCAGCTGCAAACTGGTTTGGTGTATCTTTATATTTCTCTTCATATTTAGAAACGAAGTTTGCAGTTTTTTCATCTTTCGAATCTGCTGCAAACGGTGTTAATAACATAAGTCCTTCTGCTAAAGAAGTATCAAAGTTCTTAACACCTAAGATTCCGTCCATACCGTCGCATCCGAAGAATGTCGGTGCATATCCCATAGAATCTGCCTGGGTTAAGATAATAGATGCTTCTGTATAGTAGATTGGAAGGAATACCAAATCTGCTTCTGCATCTTTTGCTTTCTGTAACTGTGTAGAAAAATCTGTCTTGGAATCTGCAGTAAATGCTTCTTCTGCAACTACCTCAAAGTTCTGGTTTGCTGCTTCTTCTACGAATTTTGCTTCGATACCTGATGAATAGATATCTGAACTGTTGTAAATAATTGCCACTTTCTTGGCAAGGTTATTCTCACCGATATACTGTGCGGATTTTGTTCCCTGTGCAGGGTCTGTAAAGCATACCTGGAATACATTGTCGTTCTTGATTACATCTGTAGATGATGCAGATGGTGTAATCTGGAACATATTATCTGCTGCAGTTAAATCTGCCACAGATACACAAGGACCTGTTGTAACAGTTCCCATTAATACCTGCATACCCCAGTCTTTTAAGGTGTTGTATGCGTTTGCTGCTTTTTCAGGGTCTCCCTGATCATCCTGGAAATTATATTCAATCTGATGACCGTTAATTCCACCGGCTTCATTAATCTCATCGACAGCAATCTGTGCACCGTTCTGAACGGCTGTTCCGTAAATTGCTGCATCACCGGTAACCGGTCCAATTCCTCCGATATAGAATGCATCTTCATTTTTTGCTTCTTTTGAGCCACAACCTGCAAGGCATCCAACTGCCATCGCTGCGACCAGTATTACACTGACTATTTTTTTCTTCATAATAGTTCCTCCTTTAACTCCTAGGTTTCATGTGCCTTATCTTACTACATGAAAATTTGAAAAGCAATACTCATTTTCCCTGCTACTCCTTGATTTTTCTAGGTTTTTCATGCCCTTCACCGCGTTAAAGTACTAAAGACGTATTGATTTTACTAGGTTGATTTATTTTAATATATACCGCAGGTTATATATCGCATTCCAAACCGGTATAGTTTAAAACTGCTCATAAATAAACGCCGGTGCTGCAGAATCCTTTGCCAGCATAAAATGCATCCATAGAATCATCAGCAGCAGGTAAAAGAAAATCACTTTACCAAGAAATACTGCCTTCTCATTCTGTCTTATCTTTCCGATAAAATTCATAAATCGCTTCATTTAAATCTACCAGTCCTTTCAATGCTGGATGGGAATTATCCTCAAAGTAATACTCTGTATATTCATTTCCACTCAAATCGGCACACTGCACACCATAATCTTCTGCTATGCATCTTATCTTTTCATAAAATGCACTCCGCTCTTCTGCCGTCAGTTCCGTATAATCATACCAGTATCCATTAAAGGGAAGGATTACTACCAAAGGCTCTATTCCCTCCTCCCTGCAAATTGACAAAAAACATTCCAAATCCGAAAATTCCATGGAATCTAAGGTGTACTTCGGATTCTTATGTTTTCCATTGGCAATCAGCGTCTGGTACGTTCCTTTATATACGCTGTCAAACATGCCATAGTCGTTGCCATCCGAAAGCTTATGTCCTTCTGTTTCAGCTTCCTTTCGAAGCTGCTCCCAGGTAGCCTGTGACAGCTTTGCACCACTTTCCCTGCTCCTATGATTGCTGATTCCATCCATCAGTGCCTCTGCCATCACTTTATAATTATTCTTTTCTTCCAACAGTACCTTATGAAAATCTGCTTTTTTCTGCTCCAGCCAGCCTGGTTGTTCTGCTGTATTATCATCCTTCGGCTGATACCATTCCCTGGCTTTTTTTACTCTTTCTGACATGTTTTCATTATCTGCCATGATATTTTGCAGTCTGCCATTGATATAATCTTTGGTTTCCTGACTGATATCCGGATTTTCCAGCAATGCAATATATTCTTCTTCTGAAAAAGCAGCTTCAAACGCCGTGGATTTTACTCCATTTTCTTTAAACCACTGGGGCGAAACGATTAATACTGCCTTCTTATTGGCTGCCTGACTGCCCACCGCGCCCAGCGTAATGGCATGGGTCAGGCTCTGATACCCTGCTTTTCCTACATAAATGGGATCCATATCCGCACCATCAAAAATCGTATCTCCATGGAATCCACTGCCCTGTCCATGCCGCAGCTCCGAAGAGCCGAATATCAGCAATGCATTTTCATCGGCTGCCATCTTCTTTAATGTACTGCCGCTTTGGGATTTTGCATCACTGACCCAGGTGCCTGCTTTTCCCTCTGCCGAAAAACCTCTGCCGCTGTATAAATGCAGTCCCACTATCGTAAGTGCGCATAACAGCAGCGAAACTGCAAATGCTTTTATCGTTTTCATGCTTACTTCTCCTGTGCTTTCGCTTCTACCAGCGCAATAATTTTCTCCGGTGTATCCATATCCTCTCTTGTTACTTCCGATGGTGAAATTACAACACCAAGGTTATCCTCAAGTTCCACCAGAAGTGCTACAAAGCTTAAGGAATCCAGTAAATCCTCTTCAAAAAGATTCATCGTAAGGTCTTCCCGGATGCTGTCATCCTCACATACTTTTTCAATAATATCCAAAATCTTTTCTTTCATCTTATAATCTCCTTTTTCTCTTTCTATTTTTCTTTGCAAATGATTCTGCATCTAAAATTTTTCTTCTATATATAAGTTGGGATAACCTAAATTGTAATAAAATGTCCTGAGAAAATCAGGAAACCAAACATCACCAGATTTAATGTGATTCCCCATGATGCCAGTGCATACCAGGTTTTCTTCTTATATTTCTTATAGAACTTCGACTTCTTCTGATAGATTTCCGTAACTGCCAGCAATATGCCATGATAGAGTCCGTACAAAATATAATGCACCGTCAGACCATGCCACACACCCATCACCAGCATATTGATAAGAAAGCCTGCTGCTGCACCGTTTAATCTGCTTTTAAACCATTTTTTGTGCATGGATAACATCATAAATCTGGAAAAGACGAAATCCCGGAACCACTCGGACAGGGAAATATGCCATCTTGCCCAGAATTCTTTCATATCCCGGCTGATAAACGGTTTCTTAAAGTTATCCGGTACGCAGATGCCAAGCATATAGCCGGTTCCCACTGCCATCAGACTGTATCCCGCAAAATCAAAAAACATATAAAAACCATAGCTGTATGCATAACAAACCATATTCCCTGCTGTCTGGTTCATGAACTGGTTCATAATCTGATAGAAGAAATCCGCAAATACGAATTTATATGCTGCTCCTAAAACAAGCTTCTGTAAACCAATTCCAAACCGCTCAAGATATTCTCTTCTTCCCGGCACATTATGATAATCCTCCAAGAATCTTCTGCTCCGGTCAATGGGTCCACAGCTAAAGGTTGGAAAAAAGATTAAAAATGCTGAAAAATCAAGGATTTTCACCTCTTCTATGGTGCCATCATAAAGTTCAATGATAATCTGCACCACCCGGAACGTAAGATAGGAAATTCCGGTAAACTGAAAAAGATTCATCTCCTTTAACCATGGAAGATCACATAATTTACATAATGCAAGTGGCAGAATGGAAAGCAGCACAAAACTGCGATAAAATGCTGCCTTTCTTCCATATTTCTTTCTTATGTATTCATATCCTCTGACCAGCATCCACTCAATCAGAAAATATCCTGCAAAATACGCAAGCGCCGTCAGATTTCCGCCTAACACGCAGACAACCATTACACCGGATACGATAAGGTTATACCAGCGCAGGCTCCTTTCCATACAGCCAAGAATCAATGCGAAAAGCAATAACAGAATCAATGTGCCAAAGAATGGTGCTCCGCTGTAAAAACTCATTCTGCCAGACCTCCAAGATATTTTCGGTCTGCCTTGCCATGGTTATTCATTGGCATGTTTTCGATATATTTTATTTTCTTTGGGATCATATAACCCGGAAGGAATTCCTTCAGACCGTTTTTTACCTGTCTTGAAATCTCAGATGCTTTCTTTCCTGCCATCTGTGCTCCTGTCACAAATGCCGTCAGGCTCTTTACCTTTCCTTCTTCCAGATTCGGCACTACGACTGCATGGTCAATCTGAGGAAGTCTTACCATGTTATTCTCAATATCTTCAATTTCAATGCGGTATCCATGCAGCTTCACCTGCAAATCAATTCTTCCATTATAATAAAGCTGCCCGCCTTTTAAATATCCGGCATCTCCGGTCTTATAACCCCGGTAAGCTTTTCCATCAAGGATACAATGGAAAAATGCCTTCTTTGTCAAATCTGCTCTCATATAATAACCACAGCTTACCGTATCTCCGATAATAACAATCTCGCCCTGTTCTCCTTCCGGCAACACTTTTCCGGCTTTATCCCAGATTTCGATATAAGTTCCTGGCTTTTCATGGCCTACCGGAAGGGATTTGCCCCGGGCAATGGTCTCCTGCAATAATTTCTCTGTTATGGTCACATCTGTGACTGCCACCGTAGATTCTGTCGGGCCATAGGTATTGATAATGACTGCCTCCGGGAAACGTTCCTTTAACTTCTCTACCGTAGCTGTAGTAAGCACTTCCCCACAGAATAAGAAAAGTTTTAAGGCTTTGATCTTTTCCCCACAGAAATTCCGGTCTGCCAGACACATATCCGCAAAGGACGGTGTCGATACCCAGATTTCTATTTCTGACTGTTCTAAGAAGCCCAACATCTCACTATAGTCACTCTGCATCTTCTTATCCATGGTATAAAGCGTTCCGCCACAGACCAGGGAAGTATATAAATCCATTACCGATAAATCAAAAGAAAATGGTGCCTGATTCATAAAATGGGCACCGCCCTTTTCTTCCATGGTGCTGCCTAACTGCACCGACCAGTCAAGATAATGGCTGAGGCAGTCTCTTGTAATCTCTACGCCCTTAGGCTTTCCGGTGCTTCCGGAAGTAAATATGATATACCATACTTCATCTTTGGCCAGAGGCTGTAGCACATCGGTCTCGTTTGTCTCCTGTTTTACGATTTCTTCTATCTTCTCTTTTCCGATTACCATTCCGATTTCTGTCTGATAAACACCTTCTACCACAAAGGTCAGTTCCGGTTCTACGCTTAATACCGTCTCATCCACCCGGCTTACCGGAATGCAGATATCCTGCGGCACATAGCTTCTACCTGCCTTGGCACAGGCAAGGAAGCATACCACCATATACGGGTTCTTATGTCCATATACAATAACCGGCCGCTTACGGTTCTGGCTGTTCTTCGCAATCCATACTGCAAGCCGGTTGGAATATTCTTCTAACTCCTCATAAGTCAACTTTTGTTCTCTGCTTTGCACTGCACACCGCTTCGGATGTGTCAGGGCAGTTTCTCTGATGTTCTTTAAAATATCCATATCATCCCTCTTTTCTTTTTTCTAGGGACAACTATAGCACAATAAAATCACAAGAATATCACAGTTACGAATTCTTAAAGAACATTAATCTTTGCTTAGGCAGTTCTTAAAGAAATCTAAAACTTTCTACTTGGTTAATCTGTCTCAACAAAGTCCTGCTGCTTTATGAAATACTTTCTTCTCTTACCACGTTATGCTATACTGTGTTTGAAATTTATTCCTGATAAAAGGGAAATAGACAGAAAGAGAGGATTCGATGATGTTAGAATTCAGATATGACACTCAGCTCTTAATTGAAGGGGAAAATCTAAACGAGGATGCAATTAATGATTACTTTACTGAAAATTTCAAAGGAGACTGCCTTCTGGCAGTTGGTGATGAAGAACTGATTAAGATTCATTATCACACCAACGAGCCTTGGAAGGTCTTAGAATACTGCGCAGGTCTTGGTGAAATCTATGACATTGTAGTAGAAGATATGGACCGTCAGGCACGGGGGCTTCAGGGTTAATCTACACTTGACATGAACTGCATTTTTATATTATTATAGTTCTTGTCTTGCGGGCATGGCGGAATTGGCAGACGCGCTAGATTTAGGTTCTAGTGGGAGACCGTGCAGGTTCAAGTCCTGTTGCCCGCAGTCCAACCACAAAAACGGTTCAGGAATTATCCTGAACCGTTTTTTATTATGCCTTCACAGGTATTTCCACTACTGCTTCCCAGTCTCACAGATAGAAGAAAGATTTAAGCTGTCATAAATCACATGGCTTTCTTCTTCTGAAAAATCTCCCCGCAATGTCAGAACGAAATCACTATATTCCGTAATCATGTGGGCATAGGTAATCGTATAGCCGCTGTCTGCTGTTTGACTGGTAATGGTCAGTGTCACACCATCTGCTGTGGTATAAGTACCGGTGCTGTCATAAGCTTCTTTAAAAATATAATCATCCTCATTTGTTATATCCGATACTTCATACTGGATAGACACCGCCTGACTGTCTCCCTTCCGGTAACTGGCAAAGAATGCTCCCCGGGAAAAAGTGTCTGCATCCCTGGAATCATAGCAAAGCTGACAGGCTTTTTCACTCCAGAGTGTTGGATAATTTGCTTCTATATAAGAAAGGTCAATGCCAATATTCTGGTCTTTAAAAGCATCGCTTAATTTCGGATAGACATAACCCACCTCTATTTTGCCATCAATCTTTTCTTCTGCCTTCAAGCTCCATAGATCATCCTTGGTTCCTTCGGTAACGGTTCCAACGAAATCAGAAGTTTGAATAAATTCCTCTGTCCGGTCGGTCACCTTGCTGTCTGCAAAATCAAGATTTTCTCCTGAAAATTCTTCATAATGAATCGTTGTCTCTGTGACATTTTCCATAAATTCCGTTTCATTATCAATAATAGCAATCTGTTTTTGTGCAAGGATCCGCTCTGCCGCATATACACCACAGCCGGTGACTAAAACAAGAAGTGCCACAGCCGCTGCTGTCTGTGCCATTTTCCATGGTTTCTTCGTTTCTTTCTTCCGCATAGGTACAACCTCCTTTTGGGTTGACTGGTTTAAAATCCTCTCGTTGAGTTCTTCCGAGGGAATATCAGTTGCTATAAGGGAGTTGTGTAATAAATCATCTAAGGTTGGTTTCATATGATAAAATCCTCCAATTCCTGCTTCAGATATCTACGTGCACGCATCAGTTTACTTTTCACATTACTGATAGAGAGGGACAGCTTTTCTGCAATCTCAGCCACCTTGAAATCTTCCATATAATATAGAAGAATCACGATGCGAAGCTGCTCCGGCAATTTGTATACAGCCTTCCACACGGCTTCCTGCTCTTCTTTGCTTACCATATGCTGCTCTAAATTTTCATCTGCCGAAAATGCTTCCAGTCCCTGCTCCTTCGATATGGGAATCTCCGCTGCGATTCGCTTTCGCCAGGCAAATTTCCGCTTCCGGTTCTGCCAGAGCTTTATGGTAATTCCAAGCAGATAGCTTTTGACATTTCCCTCTTCCTTCCAGTCCTCCTTCTCACACATTGCAAGAAAGGTATCCTGATAGAGTTCTTCTGCCTGTTCCCGGTTCTGTGTCATCCGGATACAAAAAGAATAGATGTCCGTTCCGTATGCCTCAATGTAATGTTCCAGTAATTGTTTGTTCATGTTTCCATTCTCCCAGACCGCGCCGTCATTTGTTTTGGGATGTTTCCCTTACACCTATATATTGTAATAACAGAAGAAACGGTTGCAGTGAAAGTTATTTTTTATTCTCCCACATGACGAATCCGCTCTACCAGAGTGCCATCTCCTTCCATAAATCTGCCTGCTGCCAACGGTACGAAAATGCACAGTGCAAACAGTGTCACTATCATGACAACCACCGGAATGACAGGAATGGAAAATGCTACCTTATGATAATTCATCCGCTGAAACAACAGCACATCAATGCCAAGTCCCACCGTTGCCGTCAGGAAAAGCGAAATTCCCGCATAATACATCCCTTCTGTCAAAAGCAGCCTGCGCTGTTGTTTTCCGGTCATGCCAATGCTTTCTAATATTGCAATTTCCCGCCTTCTGCCGGATATACTGCCAAGCTCTGTATTAATATAATTCATCACACCGATAAATCCCAAAACTATAGCGATTCCCATTCCTAGCTGCCACATCTTCTGTTCTGCCGGCTTCTGCTCTTTGATACCCTTTAACTTGCTGCTCCAGGTAATATTTTTTGCATCCTTAGATCCTGTATCAGCTCTTTGACTTTCTTTTCTGTTTCCTTATCGTATTCCTCGTCATAAATCACCGATACCTTGTATGTCCACAGGCTCTCTGCCTTATCCTCTAAAAAAGAGTCACTGACTAAAATTATAATCGTCGGTCCCATAGCATTCGGGCCAAGATACGGACTGTCATCCTCCTGTATTCCCGCAACAGATAAACTTACCTCGCTGGGTCCACGATATGGGCTGTCATCCTTCTGCAGCCCTGCAACAGATGTGCTGTATTTCTTTGTTTCCTGCCCCGGAAAATAAAAGCTTATTTTCTTATTTTTGACATCCGCATTGGTATATCCCATATATTGCTGGCATAAAAGGCAGCTTTCCCCTTCCAAAAATGATTTTTCATCAATTGCCGTTTCGTTCTGCTGATTGATATAATGAAATGTTTTTTCATCGATTCCAACCACCAGCGCCATAAAATCTTCCGGATTCTGCTGATATTCTTCTCTTACATCGTCATATTTTATATACATCCACTGGTCATAGAAATCACGCATCCACTGATCCGAAAAATCCGGCTCCCAGGGTACGACGATTGTACTGTAATCTAATTTGTGGATTTCCTTTACTCCATCTATTTTGGAAAGTTTATCACAAAATGTGTCATCGAAAGACTGTTTCCAGTCTGATGTATCAGCCACCATACTCTTATTGGTCAGTTCCATATCAGCATCCATATATTGTAACTCTGCCGTCCGTTTGCTCTGACTTCCCGCCAGCGTTACCACACATAGAAATACAGTCAGACTGGTTGATAGCGAAAGGATGACAAGGATTGTTTTCTTCTTCATACGGCACAGCTGCTGCCATGCCAGACGGTAAATAATATTTTTCCCGGTTCGTTTTTTCTTTCCGGTATAGACTACCTTCGAAGTCTGATATCCCAGTGCCTCCATGACAGAAATGCGCTCTGCTACTCTTACCGGCTTACGGCTGGCAATATAGACGGTTACTGCCATAATAGCAATCGTCAGCACCAGAAATTCCGGTTTTATCGTTACAGCCATCTTTTCTGAGCGAAGTCCCAGTACCCGGATTGTTCCGGGAATCACAAGATAGGACGTCAGAAATCCTAAAACTATTCCCATTAAAATTCCGATTCCACTTAGAATAATCTGTTTCTGCCACAACAGCCGGTGCATCTGGCTTTCTGTCATTCCAACAGCACGAAGCAATCCATAATAGCGGATATTATCTTCTATGGATAAATACATGATATTGTAAATCAGTAAATAGGCACTGAGGCAGGTTAACATAATGATTCCTATCATTCCAAGAAAAATTCCCTTTACCTTATCACAGTCCCACGTTGTCTGAATGTTCTGCTTCCGTTCCAGATTTAATTCTTCTTTCAGCCGGTTCTCTATCCGGTCTGATGCAAACCAGAAGCGATATTGATAGTAGAGAATGCCACAGCCATAGTCTGCCTGGCTGTAGCCTGCCTGTTCAAACACCTCTTCCGTCACGAAACAGTTGGCAGTTTCTTCATAGTCATCTATGATGCCCGTAATTTTCATGGGCTTTTCTACCTGGGTTCCATCTTTCTTCTGATAGCTTAAAAGCAGCGTATCTCCAATTGTAAGATTTTCCAACTTCCGCTTTTCCAACAGCGTCTTTGTAACCATCACCTCATCGGCTGTCTCAGGATACCTTCCCTCCTGATGCAGAATGCCGGGCTGATGCATTTTCTCCCGGTAATTTTTATCCTCATATATGATAGAAATATTCTTTTCACCGATGTTTCCCAGCATAAATTCTGTAATTCCAACTACCTCAATACCAGGATCTGCTTTTACTGTTTCTTCCTGCTCCTTTGTAACTCCACCCATCAGAATTCCATCATAGAGTTCCCCCACAGAATGCAGCCGCCAGACATACTGCATATGCATGTAGGAAGCCCCTGTCTGCATAACCGTAAACAGCATCAGCACCGCCAATACAATTGCCACAAGATACAGGCTGTTTTTCTTTCTGTTGCTCCTTATGGAACGGACTGCCATCTTACGGATGACAGCCTGATTATTATTTTTAAGCATAGAGCTTTCGTTCCTTCCTGATTTTCCCATCTTCCATGTATACAATCCGGTCTGACAACTGCGCCACGTCCATGTCATGGGTAATCAGAATTGTAGTCTGCTGATATTTTCGTGCCACTGTTTTTAACAATCCCATAACATCATGGCTGGTCTGTGTATCAAGATTTCCCGTGGGTTCATCCGCTAAGAGAATAGCCGGCTTATAGGATAATGCCCGGGCAATTGCTGTTCTCTGCTGCTGACCGCCGGATAACGTATCCGGCAGTGCATCCCGCTTATCTTCTATTTTCAGTTGCCTTAACAATTCTTCTATATATGCCTTGTCCACATAACCTCCATCCAGCTCGATGGGCAGCACAATATTCTCATACACACTCAAATCAGGAATCAGGTTATAGCTTTGAAATACTACACCAACCTTCCTTCTTCGAAAGACTGCCTGCTCTTCCCTCGTCATTGATGCAAGGCTTTTCCCATCAATATAGACTTCTCCGGATGTTGGCACATCCAATGCTCCTAACATATGCAGCAGCGTACTTTTCCCGCTTCCGGACTTTCCGGTGATTGCCACAAATTCTCCCTCTTTTACGGTAAGGTTCACTCCATCTAAGGCCTTTACCGTATGGGTTCCCAACGGATAATATTTCTTTAACTCCTCTGTCCGTACTACTTCTTTTATTTCATTGGCAGATAAATGCAAAATTCTGCCCCCTTTCCACTTTCTGAATGCACTTCCATATAGCCGTCCTGCATCGTCACAATCTTTCGTGCCAGATACAGACCAATCCCGATTCCATCCTCATCATGGACTTCCGGTTCCCGGTAAAACCTTTGAAAAATCTGTGCCTGATGTTCCGCAGGGATTCCCCTTCCGGTATCCCGGATGCTGATTTTTCCAAAAACCTCCTGTTCCATTACTGAAATATAGATGCTTCCCCCTTTTGGAGTATATTTCACTGCATTCTCTAAAAGATTAAAAATTGCTTCCTGTGTCCACTTGGCATCGCAAAACAGTTTCAATGTCTCCGGGCAGTCCACATGGACAGAAATCTCTTTTGCTTCCGCTCCCGGTACCACTGCCGCAACCGCTAGTCCTAACACTTCAAAAATCTTTGTGTCCTTTTCACATATTTCTATGATTCCGGTTTCCAGGCGCGAAAGCTTCACCAGACTCTGCATCAGGAAATCCAGCCGTTCTGTCTGTTTTATCAGCTTTCCAATACACTCCTGCCGCCGCACCTTATCTTCCTGTTCCTCTTCTAAAATTTCCAGATATATTTTAATATTCGCCATTGGCGTTCTACCCTGATGGGAAATATCAGAAATCAACTCTTTTATCTGTTCTTTTTCCTTATGGCTCTGTCGGTTCTTCCTGTTCCAAACATCCATAAGCTCCTGCAAATCCTGATAAATCTTATCCCAAAGGCTGTCCTTAAACTCCGCTTCATTTCCAATGTCTTCGCCTGCTTTCATCAGCGTCAGACACCGCTGTAGTTCTTCCGTAAAATCATAGATTTCCTTCTTCTGCCGATACAGTCTGACTAGAAGATAACTTATCACAATGCCACAGCCTGCTATTATTCCTATCGCAACCATTGATATCCCATCCCATATACATTTGAAATATATTTGTGTTCCGCATCCTCTATCTTTCCACGGAGCCGGTTCACATTGACTGCCAGTGTGTGTCGGTCCACATATGCTTCATCACAGTCCCACAATTGCTCTAACAGCACATTATAAGAAAGCAGCTGTCCTGCATGTTCAATAAATAAGCGTAACATCCGAAATTCTGTAGGTGTTACCATGCACTCTTTCCCCTCTATTTCTACCTTGACCCGGTCAAAGTCTATCCGCAGATATCCATCTTCATAAATATTTCTTGGATTTTCCGTCTCCCGTTTTAAAATGACCGCTATCTTCTTTAGCAGAATATGTATGGAAAATGGCTTTGTCACATAATCCTCTGCTCCCAGTTCATACCCGGATAATACATCTTCTTCCAAATCTCTTGCCGTAAGAAACATGGTCTTCACTTTCCTGCGCTCCATAATCCATTTACAAAAGCCAAAGCCCTCTCCATCCGGAAGATTTACATCCAGTATCATAAGCGAATATTCCTGCTGCAAACCCGCAAGCTTTGCCTCCTGAATGGAATAGGCACTTTCTGTCTCATACCCTGCCTGCTGCAGTGCAAAGCAAATTCCCTGGTTCAGTTCCCGGTCATCTTCCACTACTAATATTCTATCCATCTTCCCTAAACATCCTTTTTCTTATCTGTTGTCATTCGTTTTTTTCTTTTCTACTTTTCCCCGGTTCATTCCTATGTCTCATTATACAAATGCTTCCTACGTCGCGCAACGAATAGATTGTCACAGTTTTGTGATAAATGATTGAGGATAGAAAAAAGCAGGAATTACACTTTCATAATCCTGCTTTCTACTTTATCAATATTTCTTTGTCAATATTTCTTTTTCAATCTTCTGTTATTCTGTTACTTTTTCAATCCTTCCGGAATCGGTCTTCTTTTTGCGCTGAATTCACTTACATCAATCCGAATCACATTGACAATGGATACCAGTTCTTCATTAAAAGTAAAATCGCCTCCGGTCTGGCATTTCATCAAAATGGAAAGTGCCTGCATTTTCTCATTTACATCCTCTACGATAACAGCTTTCCCTTTTCCCATAACACAGGAATAGGAATTACCATACTGACATGCCACCTTTCCTTCAAATGGCACCACATCACACTCCATTTCAAAGCATACCTTCGGATTCTTCTCTATCAAATCATACTTATAACCCTTCTTTGCTCCATGAAGGTAAATCACCATTTTCCCATCTTCATAGGTATAGCCGTAATTCATCGGTAACACATAAGGCTGGTCACCATCCACAAGTCCCACATGCACAATCTTGCAGGCATCCATAATCTTAAGGATTTCATTTATATCTGTTACTTCACGTTCTCTTCTTGTCATGCTTTTTCTCCTCCAAGTACATCAAACATATCTTTCTTTTCTTCTATACACTGTAATAAAACTGCTAAATATTCGTCTTGTTCATTAAACTCTAATTCCATTTCTCCATTTGGATCATAACCAAAAATACCTTCATACTCTTCTCTTGCTTTTTTTAATTCACCTGTTTCTTTTCCATAATACATTATTTCATCTTCCTTTCAATCTTTATATGTTTCTCCAAAGATTTTTGAAAGCCTTCCTAACACCTCATTGTCTTAATCATAAAGCATTCTACCTAATTACGCAAACGCTTCTTTTTCTCCTTTTGAAGATGAAATGAAGACGAAGATATTCAAAAATGCCCTTGAAGATGTGGTGAAGATGAATATTTGGGCTTACTTAGCACTGCTTCCGATTACTCACAAAAATGGCGGAAACACTGTATTTATCAGTATTTCCGCCATTTTTAACTACTGAGACATCGGGGATTCGAACCCCGGACAACTTGATTAAAAGTCAAGTGCTCTACCAACTGAGCTAATATCCCATACATATTTAGTTCGATAAGTGCTCTTTCCAAATCCTTTTGGAATCCTTCAAGATACATCACAGCTTAACTGGGCTAGTTGGATTCGAACCAACGTATGCAGCAGTCAAAGTGCTGTGCCTTACCGCTTGGCGATAGCCATCAATTTTACAAAAGATGCTCTAACCATCGCATCAAGGTGGATACAGGGATTCGAACCCTGGGCCTCCAGAGCCACAATCTGGCGCGCTAACCAACTGCGCTATACCCACCATAAGATTCCGGCCATCAGGCGGTCTCTCTTCCCTCTTGGGAAAATGTGCTCGAAGGGATTCGAACCCCCGACCCACGGCTTAGAAGGCCGTTGCTCTATCCAGCTGAGCTACGAACACATATCTAATTTTCCAATTAGAAAGCGGGTGATGGGAATCGAACCCACGTATCCAGCTTGGAAGGCTGGTGTTCTACCATTGAACTACACCCGCATGAAGTCGGGGTGACAGGATTCGAACCTGCGACCTCCTGGTCCCAAACCAGCGCTCTAGCCAAGCTGAGCCACACCCCGTCAACGCTATTTAAATTTCTTTTTCCGTGACGCAAGACATATTATATTATAGCATATACCAATTGTCAACATTTATTTTCAAATTTTTTCAAAAAATTTTTACAACTCCGAATCTTGCCCCAATTTATAAAGGTTTTTTTGATTTTTCTTCTTCAGAAAGATATTTGAGCTGATAGTCCGGAGTACCATTTGCGTCGATTTCCATCACGATATAAGACGGCAGATGTCCATCCTGACGAGGATATGATGTGCTGCCCGGATTCAATGCCACTACACCATGATCCTTTTCTATAAGCGGTCTGTGGGTGTGTCCGAACATTACAATATCCATGCCTCTTCCCCTTGCCTCTTTCTTGATATCCTCCAGGCCGGCAGAAACATAATAGTAATGTCCATGGGTAATCAATGCCTTTAATCCTCCGATTTCAATTTCCTTTTCTTTCGGAAGTTCAGAGAAAAAGTCATTATTTCCTGCCACAATGTCCAGTGGACATCCTGCCAGTTCCGCAATATAGTCCTCATAACCTTCTGCATCTCCCAGATGAATCATACGGTCAAAAGGTCTTTCTTTTTCCATAATCGTTATCAGATTTTCATGTTTCTTATGGGTATCACTTACTATCAATACTCTCATCTTTTATCTTCCTTTATGATAAACCTTTTCCCATGAGTGCTTCTTTCATTGCGCGTAATGCTTTTCCACGATGGCTCATTTCATTCTTCTTATCCGGTGGCAAGCTTGCTGTGGAGCAGTTATATTCATCCACATAAAAGATTGGATCATAGCCAAATCCATTTTCACCCTGAGGCTCAAATCCAATATATCCCTCAATTGTCTCACGGGTTACCAGTGTTTCTTTATCCGGTAATACAGCCGCAATTGCACATACAAAGCGTGCGGTCCGCTGTTCCTTTGGTACTCCATTCAGACGGTCCAAAAGATTCTGGTTTTTTATGGTATAAGAGGTATCTTCTCCCATATAACGGGCGGAATATACACCCGGTTCCTTATTCAGATAATCAATTTCCAGACCAGAATCATCAGCTAAAACAATAGCATCTGTATATGCTGCCACAGCATTTGCCTTAATCAGTGCATTTTCTTCAAAAGTAGTTCCATTTTCTTCAATATCCACACTGATTCCGGCTTCTTTCATAGAAAGAATCTCTACATCAAGATCCGATAAAATCATGCGGATTTCTTTCATCTTGTCCTTGTTTCCTGTTGCAAATATTATTTTATTCATCTTAATATCCCTCCTGAAATGCCCGGTAAATTGCATTATAAATTGCCTGTGCTGCCTCTTTCTGATATGCTTCATCATTCAACCGGTTCAGTTCATCCTGATTTGTCATAAAGCCTACTTCTATCAATGCTACCGGCATCTCTGCTGTTCGTATAATATAAATCTCGTGTCCTTTTACAATTCCCTTACTGGTACTTCCTAACGCCGCTGTCATTTCTTCTAAGCAAATCTGGGCTAACTGCATACTTCCATTTTCCTCAGATGCCTTCTCTTCATCATACATGACTGCTGTTCCGTTGATACTGGACATTCTTCCGCTCTTGGTAGAATTATTATGTACGCTGATAAAGAGGTCTGCCCCGGCTTTATTTGCCATATCTACACGCTGTTCAAGACTTGGATTGCTGTCATCCGTTCTCGTATAGTAGACTCCGACGCTCTCATCTCCTGCTTCATCAAATAATTCCTTTACTTTAAGCACTATAGCAAGGTCAATATCTTTCTCATTAATGCCCTGCTTTGTAGCTCCCGGTGCATTTCCACCATGTCCTGCATCTATTACCACAACTTTATCATAGACTTCATGTGGTGTCAAAAAATCCATATAAATATAATGCTCGTCAGATGTCTTTTGTAATTCCACCACACTATCTAAAGAGATCTCAATTACACCATATTCCGGCTCACTTTCATAAGTCAGATTATCTATATGATAGCTCTTTCCTATCATGGGATAGTTATAAAGATAATTCTCATCTGCTCCCGGAATTTTAATGATAATGGTCTGGGTCAGATAGTCATTTTCTACGCTGACATCTTCCGGTGTCACATTTTCCGGTAACGCAATACGAAGCTGCTGGTCAAAGCTGATGCCCTCCTGGCTGTCTACATTTGCCGTATTATACTGCAGCATTTCCAGCGCATCCATATTTTCCTTGCGCTCGATGGCTTCCTGTGCCCGAAGTTCCCTGTTTTCCTCTGCCCGGATATGAAGTTGTGGAAAAAACAGCAGCGTTCCTGCCACAATAATGCTTATGGCAGTAATAATCACGGTAGCTGCTTTAATAACTTTCTCTTCCATCCCGCTCTGACTTACCTTTCTTTTGCATATGCTTTTATACAAAGATTTGCAGACTGGGTTTCTTCTACATTTTCCCAGTTTTTGCCGTTGGTACTGATATATCCCTCTCCATCGGAAAGATCTACGTTTCTGGTTGATTCATCTGCCTTATATTCAATTGCCATTGGATGCACGGAATCCGGAGTCTTTATCATCAGTACAATGGCAAATTTTTCTCCCTTGTTCACTGCAATTTTCTTATCAAAAGTAACGGTATAGAAACCTGCATTATCAAACTTTCCGGAAGCTACTTTCTGCCGTTTGGACAGACTTTCCCTTCCATCATAGTCCTTTACTACATATACTTCATATTCCGTATTTTTCCCGGTTGCATAGAAGCCTGCTGCCTCTAAATTTTCATTGCTTTCCGCTGTATATACATTTGCTCCATAAATGGTATCACGGTTGTATCCCAGCTGACCGACCCAGCCACATAAATCGGACTGATAAATCATATCATAATTATCGGTATCTTCTACTCCGGTATAAACCAGATTGTGAATTCCTACATTGGTATCATAATAAGAGACATAGAATACTCCATTGTCTCCAAAATCTTTTCCCCAGCTGTTCTGGCAGATAAATGCACCGTCTCCCTCTAAATCTCCCGGGAAATTCTCTTTCGCATAACTGTCATCCCAGCCAATAATCGCCACATCATGATTCGGCTTTTCTGAACCAACATAGCAATAAGAATTGGTCTCCTGATTAAAATATTCGGAACGGCTGTTGACATTCTGCAATGTACTGTAAATAGAAGTCTCGACTGCACCATATTTAAAAACTGCCTCTTTAATCTTCTCCAAATCCTTGCTTTCAATAATCTGTGCTTCCTGCACATGTTTGACCGGAGCTAAATTCTTTGTCAGCTCACCGTCATATGGGTCGTCCTTTTCCAATACAGGACCCTGCCATGCAGTCAGATATGCCAGACTCATAGTATACTCCCCACCATCATTCTGTCCTAAGCCAAAACTGTTTCCAAGACTCATGTTATCGGTGGAAAATATATCATTTTCTTCCGGAAGCAGCATGGATTCCAGTGCTGCCAGAGAAGATGCAGCCCAGCAGGTTCCCTTATTTCCCTGGTTCTTCACCTGCGGTGCTCTTCCTTTCTCCCGCAAGTCATAATGAGATGGCAGAATGCTTGTCTCAGAAGAAGTATTCACCACCACTGCTTCATTTTTATTAACATCCCATGCATAAGAATAACCAAGCTTCGAGGCAATGACCTCTGCCGGCACATAATAACGGTCATCAATCCGTGTCAATGTAGAAGAAAATTTCTCCTTCTCATCATTTATCTGTACTTCCTGGTCATCTAAGCTCATCCACAAGCTGTCTGAATATTTTTCTATCAAAAGAGCCGTGTCATCGTAAAGATGCACGCTGCAGTTATAACTGTCCCGGATCAAGTCCAATGGTACCATCAGATTCAGATTTTCATCCATATAGATTCCATTGTCCTTGTTGGTATATACTTTATTATCAATCGCTACCGTAAGATTCTTCTCATTGATGCTTTTTGCAATCAGAGGGTTCCAGTCGCTGCTCTGCAAATCTGCACCACGGAACTGTCCGATTTCTTCGGTTACACCCTTAAAATTGGCAAATTTCAGTATCAATGCAAGAACTAAAAGTAACGTGAATACTACATATCTCTTAGAATAACGTACTTTTTCCCTCACTCTTTTGTCCCTTTCCGTTTTGGTGGCTTCGGTCCCATGAACTGATAGAAATATGTCTTTAACATTCCATTATAAATCTTGCGGTTTTTATCCGGTTTTCTTCCGATATCCTTTGGTGCATTCTCATAGCTGGTAATCAGGTACATAGACCATGAATCCAGCCTTCTGTATGCCTCACCAATTGTCCGGTATAATTCCGGCAATGCCGCCTTTTCTTCCAATCGCTCACCATATGGCGGATTGGATATGATAAAACCGTATTTTTTCGGATGGTTCAACTGGCTTACCGGTCTCTGCTGGAAATGAATCATGCCATCCACACCGGCACGCTTTGCATTTTCTCTTGCTGCACGCACAATTTCTTCATCAATATCATATCCCTGGATATCCACCTTAATATTGGTATCCACCATTTCCTGGGCTTCATTTACTGTATCGTACCAGAGCTGACGCGGTATCAGGTTTGTCCACTGCTCTGCTAGGAAACTACGGTTCATGCCCGGTGCTATATTGGCTGCAATCATTGCTGCTTCAATCGGAAATGTTCCACTTCCGCAGAATGGATCTACTAAAATTCTGTCCTTATTCCATGGTGTCAGCATTATCAATGCTGCTGCAAGGGTCTCTGTGATTGGTGCCTTACTGGTAAGAGTCCGGTAGCCTCTCTTATGTAAAGATTCTCCGGAGGTATCTAATGCTGCCATTACTTCATCCTTCAACAGGAAAATTCGTACCGGATAGGATGCACCACTTTCTTCAAACCAATTGGTATGATATTTCTGTTTCAGCCGTTCTACCATTGCCTTCTTAACAATAGACTGGATGTCTGACGGACTGAACAATTTACTCTTTATGGAAGAAGCCTTGGTGACCCAGAATTTACCATTTTCCGGAATATACTCTTCCCATGGAAGTGCCTTGATTCCTTCAAATAATTCATCAAATGTCTCCGCTTTAAATTTTCCTACCCGAAGCAGCACACGCTCCGTTGTACGCAGGAAAATATTTGCACGGCAGATTGCCTCTGCATCACCAATGAAAGTCACTCTTCCATCTTCCACCTCTGAGATTTCATATCCCAGATCATATATTTCTTTTTTCAAAACTGATTCTAAGCCAAAATGACATGGCACTGTTAATTCGTATGTTTTCATATGTTCTTTCTCCATTATCACTACTATCTTATCTGTTCTAAATGACACTGTCAATGTTCTTTTCTATCCATTTAGTGCATTTAGGCCTCCAATCAGAGTATATATCTGATATCCCTGCCGCGTCAGTCTTTTTGCTGCATACATACTTGTATTTCCATACTCACAACACAGCAGTATCTTGCGATTTTTCGGCAGCTTATGCTCCCAGTGTTCTATCTCATCATAAGGATAACAATGGGCATTTCTCAAATGAAATACCTGAAAATCCTCCCTGCTTCTCAAATCAACAATATATATCTGTGGATCATCTTTTAGTTTCCATAATTCCGCTACACTGATAGCCGTAAATCTCATATGCCATCTCCCCCAAAAATCTCCTGACTTTTTCTGCTATGAAAAAACAGATTACAAAGTGTTCCTTGTAATCTGTTTCTTATTTTAATATATGCAGTTTTTCAATAAGATTGACCTAGTAATTGCATTTGTTGGATGTCTTGTTATCCGCCTTGTTATCACTTCTGTTGCTGGTCCTATTGCCTGCTTTGTTGCCGGTTTTGTTATCCGCATTTTCAAAGTCATTATCAGCATTCATTGTGCGGTTTACATTGCTTGTTTTGTTTTTTGCATTATCTGCATTTTTTGCCATAATATCGCCTCCTTTTTTTATCAGATACTTTTTCTTTTGATTCTCTGATACAGTGATATTATTTCTTAATTTCTTATTATTATTCTCATTTGCATTGCATTTTAAAAACTTTTATATTATAATTTTTTTCGTATAAGAATTGTTTTTTTATACAGTTATACCCCTTATTAATTATTTATACTCCCCTCAAGAAAGCACAGGAATCCTAAGATTCATGTGGCTTTCTTATTTACACGAGTAGCTCGCAAAACGTATTTCTCGTAGTTATTGTTCTTTACATATTATAGAAATTCATATTTTCCTGCAGTTCCATATTCATCTCGCCGCCGTTCTTCTCATATCTGGTACGGAATCCATCGATATGACGCAGTTTACGTTCCTGGAATATTTTAAACCGGCTGATCATATCCTGATACATCGGGTTTGCCTCTAATGCATCCCTGTATTTCTTGGCAAACGGACAATAACGGAACAGAATATCCCTTGCTACACGGTTCAGGCGGAAACTGCCGCCTGCCTCGTATTTAATCCATCCGATATAATCAGAAATAAATACTTCACGATAGTTATTCTTTGACTTCCAGAGTGTATTCTTAATCTTCTCCTTTGCCTCTGTGGATAAATCACGGTTTTTCCGATAGTACTGGATATAATCACAATATTCTGAAGTAAGGGATTTCTCTGTAATATCATTCCAACGCATTCCCTGTATCTTACGGCACATTTCCCAACGGAATCTTCCGCAGGTCTCTATCATCATATCCTGCAGGCTGTAGATAGTCATAACCGGGAAAACAAATCGGGCGGATGTATCACGTTTTACTCCGGCAGTCTCCTGCCACATCATTGCTTTCATTCCCACATTCGGCATCAGAATAACATCTGGAAATACTTCTTTTTGCACCGGTTCAGCATTTACACCATGCATCGGATCTGAAAAAATCACTTCACGGTAGAACAACGAATAATCAACTTCACGGACTTTTTTGATTGCCTCCTCAATCCGCTCTGCAGTCACCAGCATCTTCTCTGTTTCCTGCACCATGTCATGCTTGCTCAGAATCGGACAGAAGGTACTTACTTTTCCATAAGTTGCCCGGTTCGTTGACACAAACATATTATTCATCTCATATTTGGTCTTTTCCCAGCAGTCTGTTTTCAACCGCTCCATTCCTGCTGCATCCAGCTTACCCATCCGCTTCTGCTCTGCCAGATATCCATTATAATCCAGGTCAAATTCATTCCGGCTTGGTTCATTCTTTCCTTCATAGATGCTCTTTAGCCACTCAAACATGGTATAGACATGGTCGCTTTTACACTTGAACAGTTTATCTGTCAAATCATAAAGTTCATTAGCGGTATCTTCTCCTACCATTCCCACATCCATAAATCCAAAATTCAAAAACATCTGAATAACCGGGTCTAGGTCATCCGCATCTTTCATGGCATGCTTAAATACATTTTTATAAGTAGCATAGAATAATGCTGTCAACTCTTTCCGAAGTTTTCTCGTTTTCTCATCATTATCAAAATTATCCGGAATTGCATCATATTCATGCATTTTGCTTCGAATTTTATGTACATCCTCTGCTGCCACTCCTGCATATTCTAAGATATGTACCAGACAGTCCTCTGTTTCTTCTTCCTCTTCTCCATCGGTTTCCACATATTCCTGTTCCAGTAAATCTTCCGTTCCCTGAACCAGCTTATCCTCTGCCTGCGGCTTTGGTACTTCACCAATCAGTTCTCCTGCAAAGTTATATATTGCATCTGCCTTTATCTTTATATTGCTAAAATCATAAGTCTGATATTCCGTAATTCGTTTGTCCCGTTCTCCTGCATCTCCCAGACGGTTGTCCTTGATAAACTGTAACAATGGCTCTATTGCCTGTCGTATTTCCTCGATGTCAGCTCCACTTGCTGCTGCACGGGCTGCCATGTCAAAATAAAGCTGTAATAAATCCATTCGATTGGTATCCAGATACAGATTTACATGCTCCTGTAAATATTCTTTTGCATGGTCAATCTCTCTTACCGCTTTGCACATAGCTCTTGCTGCCTGCATAATCTGTCCCGTCAGCAAATCCTCTTTCTGCTGAAAGAAATCCATAGTTCCACTATTCCCAAGTTCTGCCAGTTCATGGAAATAATCCGCTTCCCATTTCGGTGCCATATTGGTTCTTACATAAGGCTGCAGGCTCTCTATTCTCCGGAAACTTTTCTCCTGAATGCAATATTTTCTACATAACTCCTGATATTTCTGATACATTGCCAGTGCAAAGCTATAATATTTTTCTGTACTGTTTTGAAATCTCTGGTTTCGTCCAAGCATATGGTCCGCCTCACGAATTGCCACAGATAAAAATGCTGCTGCATATTTCGGCTGACTGATAAATATCTTACCAAAGTCCTCCGGAACATGATAATGAAACGGATAAAGTGTTACATCATCCGCTGCCACATAATCTGCTATATATTCTTCTTCTGCACAATCCATCAGACCTATTATATTACCGCTTCCAATCTGCACTTCTTCCAGCTTAGACACCTGTCTCACTGTTCCATGAATTACCATATACAGTGCATTTACCGCTGTTCCATGCTTGATAAAGCATTTCCCTGCCGGGACCTTAATCATTGCCATAACACAAATTCCTCTGTTATTTCTATATTAAAATTACTTTATTATACTTGCTTATTAAAATCTTTTGTTCATACCCATTGCTATAAATAAAAAGAAAATGATTGCTACCGGAAGCAGAACCGGAAGTAAAAATGCAACTACCTGTGCAAGCAGAATTATAAGCAAAATTACAAACAGAAATACTGTCGCTAATATAAGCCAGATTCGAATTTTAATCTTCTTAAAAGAATACTCTCCGGAAGCTGTTTCCTGCCCATCCATTCCCTTTTGTGGTTCTGCTGTAGTTTTCTCTGCCGTTGCATTTTCTGCATCAATTATGCTTTTTGCAAGAAGTCTTGGATTTCCTAATTCTGCAATTACTTCAGCCTCCGTCTTTCCTTTATGAGATTCTGTAAGAATATATTCTTCATAATAGCGGAGATTATCATTCACCGCCTGCTGGCTTACCCTTCCCTGCAAAGCCTTTCTTAATTCTGTTAGGAATTCCTCTCTTGACATTTATTTTCCTCAACTCTTCTATTCCATTACTTTTTTGTTTTATTTTTTTATATAGTAGGAATTAGTTATTCTTCCGCTATAAATCAAATAATCAATTCCTACGCTTGTGCCAGAACTGCTCTCACGTTTAATCCAGTCTCCGTCACGCGTATAAGTTCCTTCCGATACATCTCCATTATCATCCTGTACATAAGTTCCATCCGCTTTAAAGGTAATGGAATATACCACATTATTACTATTCTTAAATGTACAGGTAGCATCAAAAGTATCTCCATCCGGTATCTCACCTTCATATAAATAATCTTTTGCAATCAGGTATTTTCCCTGTTTTACAAGATTCTGTACATCGCCACCATCGGAGGTCAGTGTAAGCTTATTTCCATCCATGACAAATGTTCCTGATGCCAGCTCTACTGCCTTGTCTCCCACACTGATATTCTCTTTATAAGTATTATTCTTTTCATTAAATGTAATTTCAAAAACAGTCGATGAATTATCGCTTGACATAATTTCACATGAATAAGTTCCAAGACTTCCACTATCCTTTGTCTTTACAGCAATTACCGCTACAATGGCTACTACTATAATAAGCACTGCTGCAAGAACTGATGTAAGCTTTGCATTCGCCTTTTTACTCTCATTCTTCATTAATAAATCAGTCCTCTCTGAAAAGATTTTTCACTTCTATATCATATATTTTTTATGCAAAACTGTCAAGAAAATGTAGTTATTGCAAACATTTTTCGCCATTCTGATAGAAATTCTCCATCATCTCCCTGGTAAGACTGATTTTATCATCCATGCCTGCAACCTGTTCTCTTGGTACCCATTCAGCCAGTGAAAGTTCATTCTTATCTAAAGTAATGGCATCTGTTCCTTCCACTCTGGCATAAAATCCCATCAGAAGATTGGATTCAAAGCCCCATGGCTGACTCTTATAGTATACAATATCCTTTACTTTCAATCCTACTTCTTCCATGACTTCCCTGCGAACTGTCTCTTCCGCAGTTTCGCCAATTTCTGTAAAACCTGCAATCAATGCGTATTTCTTATATTCCCTGTCTGAATATTTTGTCATCAATATTTTATTATCGTATATTACTCCCACAATTACTGCCGGAGCAATTTTCGGATAAACCATATTGCCACAGCATGCACAACGCATCATCCGCTCCTTCGTATCCGGCTGCAATTCCTTTCCGCATCTGCCACAATAACGGTTATCCCGATACCACACATACAAATGATATGCCGTTGCCGCAGCAAAACAATCTTTCTTTGAAACTGTTTCCCGCAGGCTGCGAATCGTAACCCATTCCATATTTCCAATATTATGGTTCTGCTTTTTGCTCTGCCTATTGACCTGCTCATCAAGCTGCTTTTCTACCTCTTTTTCTGCTTCTTCCTTTGTCCATACATTCAGCAGATAATACTGTACATCATCAATAGAAAACAGATATTGCAATCTTTTGTTACCGAATCCGTCAGCCTCTTGTTCTGTCTCTTTTATAAGTTCTTTTGAAAACTCTTTTATATAGAAGAAACTGATTTTAGAATCTTTTTTTACCAGGAGTTTATTTCCCGAAAATAAAAATACGATATCCTTATCCCGGCATTCTCTCTGTTGATATTCATTGTGAAATTTCATTGGTGCAATATCCTGTATCATACCTGCGCCACCCTTTTTTATATAATAAAAAGACCCCAAATCTCTGCTAAACAAAGATTCAAAGTCCTTTTTCCACGTGCGTGAGAAGATTCGAACTCCCGACACCTTGGTCCGTAGCCAAGTGCTCTATCCAGCTGAGCTACACGCACATATTAAATTATTACATACCATCGGTATGAATGCCCGCGACCGGAATCGAACCGGTACTGTGTCACCACAACAGGATTTTAAGTCCTGCGCGTCTGCCAGTTCCGCCACGCGGGCATATGGGACCTACAGGGCTCGAACCTGTGACCCTCTGCTTGTAAGGCAGATGCTCTCCCAGCTGAGCTAAGATCCCAAAACGACCCAAGCGGGACTCGAACCCGCGACCTCCGCCGTGACAGGGCGGCGCTCTAACCAACTGAGCCATTGGGCCAAATAAATTTAAAATAAAAGTGGACCTTCGGGGACTCGAACCCAGGACCGACCGGTTATGAGCCGGTTGCTCTAACCAACTGAGCTAAAGGTCCATATAAAGCCGATGATCGGACTCGAACCGATAACCTGCTGATTACAAATCAGCTGCTCTGCCAATTGAGCCACATCGGCGTATGCCTTCTGCAGACTATGAACCCAGCCTTTCAGCCAATCTTGCAGTTTACAATCCATGAGTTTTCACCCAAGTGACTCCGACGGGAATCGAACCCGTGTTACCGCCGTGAAAGGGCGATGTCTTAACCGCTTGACCACGGAGCCATATATTATTTATCAATGTTGATAAAAACTCCCCGAGTAGGGCTCGAACCTACAACATCACGGTTAACAGCCGTGCGCTCTACCATTGAGCTATCGAGGATTATTAATAGGCTATGCTATTTTATAACATACCTTCAAAACTTCATACAGATTGTTTCCGAGTTGCTTTGGTCAAGCCCTCGACCGATTAGTAACAGTCAGCTCCACACGTTACCGTGCTTCCACCTCTGCCCTATCTACCTGATACTCTTTCAGGGGTCTTACTGTCTTATAGACAGGGACATCTCATCTTGGGGGGGGCTTCACGCTTAGATGCCTTCAGCGTTTATCCCTTCCGGACTTGGCTACCCAGCTATGGATTTGGTATCCAGCTGATGCACC
>NZ_QTVB01000016.1:0-61686 GCF_003435965.1 Roseburia sp. AF42-8 | reverse complement strand
AAAAAGCTTCTTCTTTTTCAGCATTAAAATCAGTAGTCTTTACGGTAAAATAATTTGCATCATAATATTCTTCTAACAAATGTTCATTTGTAAATAGGTTATTATGAATACTACTAATATTAGTGGTAATTGTAAAAACAGCGGCTACCCCTGCTATAAATTTTAACGAATAAATTAAAAAATCCACTCCTCTTTTGTGTGTTGCATTTGCGAATGCCTTTCTAATATCAAAAAAGCAAAAAGAACAATATGGAATAGTGGAAAGAATAATTCCAATGGAATATAAAATTGTGACGAGTCTATTCTCATATGCTCCCGATATATAATTTGACAGCAATATTTTTGCAACAATAAATAATGCAATGTCAAAAGTTACATCGAATAAAGCAGCCTTAAATGCTATGAAACCAGCACTTTCTCCTAAGGAAACTCGTACAACAACCTCTTTTTTTCGCCTAACCACTTCAATTACATTTAGAACAATCATCAATGCAATAATCATACCCCATATAATAAAAATCATGTCCTTTTCCGTAGAATTCCAATATTCTGGATAAGTTAAGCTATATTTTTCTGATAATTTCTGATATGCAGAGATAATATTGTCCTCATTTCCTATGTATGAGATAAAGTTTTCATAACCCACAGAGGTACTTTGCAATTCTGAGAGATTATGAAATTTTACTTTCGTAATTCCGGAAACTAAAGCGGTATATTCTGATTCTTCTATGTTTGCAGTATTTTTTAATGTTTGTCTGATTACTTTATCATCGCCATAAATATGAAGTGTTGAAAGGTATTTATTATTGATTTCATTGTACTGAGAAAAAATATGTACATCATTCTCCGTTGCAGTTTCTGATACATCTTTCAGAAACTGCGACATATCTTCACTAGCAACTTCATAGCGTGATGACGTAAAATATGCTGTAGAAAAGTTCCAAAGCTGATCTTGAAATATTTCAGATTGCATAAGTATTCCAAAAATCAGGAAACAAAACAAACATAAGTTTTTAATTGCTTTCATTTATTTCAACCCCAGATTCCATACTTTATTTGCTTTTTCAAATATCGTAGTCAATATTGTGCTATTTTCATCAACAATCCATTGATCTTCTTGATCTTCAGCTTTTTTGCTACTTGACAACATAATTTGAGTATTCAAATCCTTATAGTCATTAAATAGCACGCCTTGACTTATTCCTTGGTGAAATGGTTTTATCCAAATAATTAGTGCATATCGAACATCTGACTCAGCTATCGCAAGATTTCCATTCCAAAGCAAATAATCAGGGACAGACACACTATACTGGAATCCATCTTTATCTGTGTAAATTTTTACTCCAGATTCTTCTATTTCAGGGAAGTCTTTCTGAAATTCGTTATATGGTTTATAACTCCCGAAGTACCAAAATAAATTATAGCAACAGAACAAAATAACCAAAACAATTCCTATATATTTTATTTTTTTTTTTCATTTATATACACTCCACAAAAAAGAGTGGTTGGAATTCCAACCACTCAGCCATTATCCCGAACCTTTGTTTAGTAGCTATTACCGTAGGTAATACTATTTCCTTTATGAGCAACCTCAATTTTAGACCAATTACCTTTACCAACATTTGAACCCGAAAAAGAACCATTTCCATTCTTGACATATGCGTAATGATCTTTAGTTGAATGATATGCGTGTGCATAATCTTCATTAATAGCAAGAGTATTATAACCATAAGTCAAAACACCTTTTCCGCCATCAGATGTAGTGCTCAATTCCCACTTTTTATCAAATGTCTTATTCCCGTTTGTAACAGAAAATGCCATTACTGGAATTGATGAAGAAATTAACATTGCACTAATAGCTACCCCTACAATCACTTTCTTTGCTCTCATAAGTTTTACCTCCTTTGATCTGCTGTATTTCTATTTATATTTTATCAAATATTTTGTATCCAGTCAATCAGTATCTTGACTTATATAGCGTCGAATTGTAAGATATATTCCTTGTAAAATTAACCAAAAGAACAACAGATTTATTGATAATGCTTTTTTAATTACTTCTCCAAAATAAATGATGACAGCCGCACTTGTCAGTATCATCAGTAGGGTAATAACATCCCAACAGTTTTTCTTATATAATTCTATAACCTTTATTTCTATCAGTATTGCCAGTATCCCTGTCCCTGCCACACATATTCCAACAACCAATATCATCAATAACCAATATATGATTCCGGCTATAATCTCATTTGGAATTTTTGTGCTGATTTGTGCCACAGATTGCCCGGCATCAATCGTCCAACCGATAAAAGTTTGTATGAATGATGCTGCATCATGGAAGAATGATTTGCAATCGGAAAGGAACACATCTGACTGTACTGCCTGAAAAAGAGTGGTTGTCAGCGAATACCATGCAAGAAGGAACAAGGTTGTTTGGAACATTACCGTTTTTGCTTTATATTGTCCTGCAAGTTGCTCTTTTTGTGTTTCGTATCTTGCTTTTGCATTCTGATAGGCTGTCCGGTCACAGGCTTCGCATTTTTTATAGAGTACCGGCTTTTCTACCGGTATCTCTACGATTTTCTGATGTGTCCGGGCATAATCCCGTTGTTGTGTTAAGCATCGTATTTTATCTTGACATTCCTCTATCGTGACGTTTGCGCTTCGCAGCTTCTCTTTCTCGCTCCGCAATGCTCTGTCTGCCAGCTTCAAGTCGTTCTTTAATGCTTGAATATTCCCGGCTCTGTTCTCTTTGTTTAATTTCTCGTTCAAGGTCAGAGATTCGTTGAGCTGCGTCTTCAGTTCCACGATAAGCTGGTCTTTCTGTTCCAACTCTTCTTGTATCTCCTCGGTCAAGAGCAGAAGTTCTTCCAACTGTTCGGCGTTCTTTAATTCTCTGGATTCGTTCATCTATATCACGTCCTTTCTCTACCTGCTGTTCCAGTTCAGCAATTCGGTGTTCTGTTTCAGTAATAAACTGTTTTCGCTGTTCAGCTTCTGTGCCAATATCTGCCATTGCTGATTTTCGTTTTCCAAAAGTTCTATCTTCGTTTTCTGTTCTTCCATCTTGGAAAGTAGTTCCTCGGTATTTGGCAAAATGTTGAGCAGCTCGGATAACTCGCTGTTTAATTTTTGCAATTTCTGATTCTGTTCCTGCATAAGAGAGAGTTGGGTGTCCCGGTTCTGCATTTCCAGAAGCATTTCTGCCATTAAGGTCTGCTGTTCTTCGATTTGCCCAATCATGGACTCCATTAAGGGTATAATTTCCCGGCTTTCTTCTAATGTCATTTAATCGCTCCTTCCATAATGATAATGCACCTGATACTTTCCCAAAGGTGTCCAGTATCTTTTGCAATAACGTGTTTTGTTGTTTTATGATTTGATTTTCCGCTACTTTCCACGAACCTTTTATTTCCTGCCCGGCAAGAAACTTTTGTTCAATCTTTCTTGCGTCAGCACCTTCATGGATGGTAGGAATCTGGAGTTTTCCCTGCTTTTCGTAAGAACGGTGATCGACCTGATTATGCAAAGGCAGATGTTCATTACACACCTTTGCCCACTCGCTCCGCCACAGTTCACAGTTTTTTGGATTGTTCCATCCCGTAGCATCGGTCAGTACCCGTTTCCATTGCAGGCGGTTTCTTGCACCAATCTTCTGGATTCCGTTTTCATCTAATACAGGGATACGGATTCCATGACGGTCAGGGTTTTTCTTATCCTGCCACCAGTTCGGATGGGATTCATCAATCACGATATTTCCGCTTTTATCTCTGACAAAATCCCAATCTTTGACTTCTTTCTTCCCCCAAGAATGATCCGGGTTAAAAGGGCGCATTGTCAGAAGCAGATGGACATGAGGATTGCCATCCCCTTTGTCGTGGATACTCCAATCAGCACACATTCCCTTATCCACAAATGTTTTTTTGATATAGTCGGCTGTATATTGAATCTGTTCCTGTCTGCTCCATTCTTTGGGGAGGGCAAATTCAAATGACCTGCCAAGTTGGGCATCTGCACTTTTTTCAATCTTCAATACCTCATTCCATAACCGTTGTTTCTGAAATGTGATTTTAAATTTTTCTAAAGCAGCTTCTTTATCTTCTGACCTTTTGTATCGGACAGATTTTTGAAAGCGTTTTATATTTTCTTCTGGTACTATCTGCCATTCAGGAGGTGCGTTTTCGCACATCATCAGACTGGTGTAGACCACTTCTTTTTTAGAAGTGTAATAACTGATTCGCCCGGTTTCCTCGTTTTTCATCACATCCCCATTGAGATATGCGGAAGCGGAGATAACAGATTTCCCTTTACTTCGTCCGACTATTTTGATTGTGTAATGAAAAATCGCCATGTCTGGATTCCCCCTTTCTGCACATCCGGCATAGATTTCCGGCAACATTGCTTTCAGTTTTAGAAAAAGCAGTATTGCCGGAACGCCCTCTGCGTAAGAGTGCCCTGCGCATAGCAGCCTGCATGGAATGCGCCCCTCTGGCGAAGAGTGCCTCCTGCGGCATGAGCAGGTCTGGCTGAAAGCCCCGCCGACGGAACGAGCCCGGCAAGCGTGAGCGAAGACCGGTTGCCACTTGTGGCAAACTTATTGGGACGACCTCTGGTTGTCCATAAGTGCGCCCTTCATGAAAAAGCAATGAAGGGAATGAAAAACTCATCCCCCCCCCGCCATTACACTTCCTCCATATCGGTATGTGTTTCTTTCTGCATTGCCTTTGAAAAAAATTTCCCATTGGCTTCCTGCTTTTTCAGAAAACCAATCAGCTTTGGGATGTCCTCTTCCTCGATAGGCGCACCGAGAACGGATTCCACCGCACCGCCAACCTGACAGAGCCTATGGGTTCGTTTTTTACTTTCTTCGGCTTTCTTTCGTTTCAGAAGTTCTTTCTTCTGTGCTGCATATCGTTTTGCTTTTTCAAGGCTTTCCTGTTCCTTCTTTTCCATTTCAAGCATTCGTTCTTCATAACTTTTTGTTGATTTTGCCATGATTACATTCCCCTTTCTTTTACAAACATAAGTTCTCGGTTGCGTATCAGAAGAAGCACATGGTATAATCTTCTTGCGTGTAGGTATATCATGGCTTCGGTCTGATAGAACCTTTGGCGGTTTCTTTGGAAGCCGCCTTTTTAATTTGCCGCAGTTCTTGTTACGGCTTTTACATTTCCTCTATCCCTCAAATCACGACCTTCATTCGCTTCCATAAACATTTCCAGAATATCGGTTTTAATCAGGACTTTGCGACCAACCTTTAATACTGGAAGTTTCTTCCATTCTACAAGCTGTCTTAAGGTGTTTCTGCCGATTCCCGTATAGTCAGCAGCTTCTTCGATGGATAATGCAATTTTTCTTTGCGTCATATAATCACCTCCTTATAAATTGCATTATGCAATTCTTGTGATGTAAGTATATCCTTTTCATATCTTTTTGTCAAGCGTTACGAAATATTAAAAATAATTTTTAAGTTGCATATTGCAATTGCAGAAAAACAATGCTATAATTCATACATACCGAAAAAGGAGGCAGTCAGCATGAAAGATAAAGAACTACGCAAGCTGATAGGCAGCAGAGTAAAACAGCGCCGTCTGGAATTGAATCTGACACAGCCTTATGTCGCAGAAAAGATGGGTGTTACCGCTTCTACAATCCTGCGTTATGAGAATGGTTCGATTGACAATACGAAAAAAATGGTGCTGGAAGGTCTTTCGGAAGCACTCCATGTATCTGTGGAATGGCTCAAAGGGGAAACAGATGAATATGAAACCGACATTACGGATAAGAGAGAGTTACAGATTCGTGATGCGATGGGAGATATTCTGGAACAGTTACCGCTTGCCCTTACCAAAGAAGAAGATGCTTTTTCAAAAGATTTATTACTGCTGATGTTAAAACAATATGGTCTGTTTTTGGATTCCTTCCAGTTCGCCTGCAAAAACTTCAAGGGGAATGCTGGTCAGACGGATATTGCCAAAACAATAGGGTTTGAATCGAATGATGAATATAATGAGATTATGTTCTTAAGGGAAATCACTCACACCATCAATGCTTTTAATGAGATGGCAGACGTTGTAAGGCTCTATTCCAAGAAACCAAAAACAGCAGAACAAAGGCTTGCAAATCTTTTATCAGAAGTCTTATACGAAGATTCCGAATCGGTATAGTAAGACAACCGGAGTTATGATATACTTACACGCACGAAGCATTTCATCAGTTCCGATTGTCTAATATCGAAAGGAGACATACGATTATGGCAAAAGGATCTGTAAGAAAAAAAGGAAAGAAATGGTACTACCGCTTCTATGTAGAGGACGCAAGCGGCAATCTTGTTCAGAAAGAATGCGTTGGAACAGAAAGCAAAAGTGAAACTGAAAAGCTGCTCCGTCAGGCAATGGATGATTATGAGAAAAAGAAATTTGTTGCCAAAGCGGAAAATCTCACAGTCGGACAGCTTTTGGATGTGTGGGCAGAGGAGGAATTAAAAACAGGTACGCTCAGCAATGGTACGGTGGAGAATTACCTCGGAACAATCCGAAATATCAAGAAACACCCATTGGCAGAACGGAAACTGAAAAATGTAACCTCTGAACATTTGCAATCCTTCTTCGATTTGCTTTCCTTCGGGGGAGTTCATCCCGACGGAAAAGAGAGAAAGGGTTACAGCAAAGATTATATCCATTCTTTTTCCGCAGTCATGCAGCAGTCCTTCCGTTTTGCAGTATTTCCAAAGCAGTATATTACGTTCAATCCCATGCAGTATATTAAACTGCGGTATCAGACGGATGAAGTGGATTTGTTTTCCGATGAGGATATGGACGGAAATGTCCAACCAATTTCACGAGAAGATTATGAAAGATTGCTTGCTTATCTGCAAAAAAAGAACCCAGCCGCAATACTTCCAATCCAGATAGCCTATTATGCCGGGCTTCGTATTGGAGAAGCCTGCGGTTTGGCATGGCAGGACGTAAATCTGGAAGAACAATGCCTTACCATAAGACGCAGCATCCGATATGATGGCTCAAAGCGCAAATATATCATCGGACCAACCAAGCGGAAAAAAGTAAGGGTTGTTGATTTTGGAGATACACTGGTAGAGATTTTCCGTAATGCCCGGAAAGAGCAGTTAAAAAATCGAATGCAGTACGGAGAACTTTATCACACGAACTACTACAAAGAGGTCAAAGAGAAAAACAGAGTGTACTACGAATATTATTGTTTAGACAGAACAGAGGAAGTCCCGACAGATTATAAAGAAATTTCTTTCGTCTGTTTAAGACCGGATGGTTGTTTGGAACTTCCAACTACTTTGGGGACTGTTTGCAGAAAGGTGGCAAAAACATTAGAGGGATTTGAAGGCTTTCATTTCCACCAGTTACGTCACACCTATACAAGCAACCTTTTAGCAAATGGAGCTGCCCCAAAAGATGTGCAGGAATTGTTGGGACACTCAGATGTCAGTACCACAATGAACGTCTATGCTCACTCCACAAGAGATGCGAAACGAAAATCAGTTCGGCTTCTTGATAAAGTGGTGGGCAATGACTAAAAAATTTCCCTTATTTCCCTTGTGATTATCTCATAAGGGCAAAAATAAGGGAAACTACATATCATTTCACTAATGGACAGGCGGGAAAGCCTATAAAATGGGGAAAGTTAGAGGAATAATTATATAAATTCCAGTTTGTCAATTACAGATGACATTGAAAGAGTCAGCCCATTCAAGATGCTGGCTCTTTCAAAAATTCCATTCTAATAAATTGCACGACAACTTATCAAAAAATAAGCTCCACATTATGGAAAATGAATATAAAATGTATAAAAGTAGAAAAAGCGAATAATTATAAGGAATTATGCATCAGACACACTTTTGTAAAAAGGGAGTTACTTTATAGTAGGAAGACAGCTTCTTTAACACCTGGGGCTCACATTTTCCAGGTATAATTAAGCCGTCACTATTCCTGATTATTTCCCGTCCGTGTCATTAAAATATCAAGGTAATACATCGTGTCTTTTGTAGTACTCTTACCCATTTTCAGATTCCTGGCTGCCTCGTTTGGCATATAGTTCATCTCTCTTGCTATCTGCCAGATTTTCTCCCGCAATTCTTCGGAAGAGCATTTGTAATCCAGATTATTCAAAACACGGGATACAGTGGCTGTCGAAACGCCTGCTATCGCCGCAATTTTCTTAATCGACATATGAATCCCTCCTGTATCCCGCATTTTTTATGGGGAACCGCAAAAAGCGTATTCCCCGCAGCTTTCTTATTTTTATAACCAGATTTCGTCTTTGAAAATATCTTACGATAAGTCTCAAAATGTAACCACTTATTGAAGAAGTCGCTGGATGGTTTTTCACCTGCTGCAGCCAAATCGTCTAAGAATGCCTGTGCATCCTGTGCAGATGTAATGGCAACAGCAAATCCTCTTCCGTTGATAACCGGAACATTGTTGTACTGGTATTCTGCCAGCGGTGCAATCTTTTCTACCTTGCGTCCACGAACCTGTACAAAGATTCTTTCTCTTAAGATGACAATATCGAAGTCATCCGGATACTGATAGCTTTCTCCGCTTACCGGGATTTCATCTCCAATGGTATAGGTCTTCTGAACCGGACGTACCTTGCAATCGTCATGCTCTCAAGGTTATAATAGAACTCTTCGAAAATGTCTCCATTTCCCTTAAGACTTCCATATACGAAAGCTGCTTTTAAATCCTTGCTCTCATCTACGGTAGCATCTTCTACTACACCGCAGGCAGAAGTCATATTGGAAATACGGTCAATCAGAATCAGCTCTCCTAAAGTCTTATGCTTTTTGAATTCATCGATGACAACCGGCTCCTGCAAATCAAGGTCACAGACTGCAATCTCATTTTTCTTAAGCTGTCCTGCCGGAATAAATTCACCGGTATTTACATCAATCTTATACTGAATGTTCTTTAAGATACCAGGAATCTGCTTGGTTCCAAGTTTTACCAGATAATCGGTTCCCGGTGTCAGCTCCTCATCATCCATCCAGAGAATGGTTGCTGTAAAGGATTTGCTGATTGGCAGGTTATTGCCGGATGCAATGACACAGCCTCTGGATACGTCTACTTCTTTATCAAGCTGCAGTGTAACCGGCTGTCCCATAAAGGCACTATGGCTGTCTTTATCTCCTACTAAAATGCTCTTGATATGCGCACGCTCATTGCTTGGCAGGGTAACGATTTCGTCTCCGACTTTTACTTCACCGGATTCAATCTGCCCCTGGAATCCACGGAAAGTATGGTCCGGACGGCACACTCTCTGTACCGGCATATAGAAGCCCTCTTCCTGCTTCTTCTCTGTTACATCTACTTTTTCAAGGTATGGAAGCAATGCCTCTCCCTTGTACCAGCTAATCTTATCAGACTTGGTTGTTACATTATCACCTTCTGTTGCAGAAACCGGAATAATGTAAATGCTCTCTAACTTCAGTTCGTCTGCTAATTCTTTAATCTGTGCTTCGATTTCTTTGAAACGCTCTTCGCTGTAGTCTACCAGATCCATTTTGTTTACTGCAAATACAAAGAACTTGATTCCCATTAATGCACAGATTCTGGCATGTCTTCTGGTCTGTACCAGTACCCCTTGTTTTGCATCAATTAAGATAACTGCAAGGTCTGCAAAGGATGCACCAACCGCCATGTTTCTGGTGTACTCTTCATGACCCGGTGTATCTGCTACGATAAAGCTTCTGTTGTCTGTTGTAAAATAACGGTATGCTACGTCAATGGTAATACCCTGCTCACGCTCTGCCATCAGTCCGTCCAACAGAAGAGAATAGTCAATTGCTCCACCGCGGCTTCCTACTTTGGAATCTAATTCCAGTGCTTTTTCCTGGTCTGTATACAAAAGCTTTGCATCATAAAGAATGTGTCCAATCAAAGTGGACTTTCCGTCATCCACACTACCGCATGTAATAAATTTTAATAATCCACTCATCTTAGAAATACCCCTCTCTCTTTCTTCTTTCCATACTGCCTGCTGCTTCGTTATCAATGACACGGGTGGTTCTCTCGGAAGATACTGCACTTAAAGTCTCATCGATAATTTCATCCAATGTAGTTGCTGTTGACTCTGTTCCTCCGGTCAAAGGATAGCATCCTAAGGTACGGAAACGTACACTCTTGTACTGGATTTTCTCTCCCGGAAGCAGACGCATACGATCATCGTCCACCATGATAATATTTCCATCACGATATACTACCGGACGTACTGCTGCAAAATATAATGGCACAATGTCAATTTTTTCACGTTTGATATACTGCCAGATATCGGTTTCTGTCCAGTTGGAAATCGGGAATACACGAATGCTCTCGCCTTTATTGATTTTGGCGTTGTAAAGTTTCCACATTTCCGGTCTCTGGTTCTTCGGGTCCCAGGCATGATTTTCATTACGGAAGGAGAAAATTCTTTCCTTTGCACGGGATTTTTCCTCGTCTCGTCTGCCACCGCCAAATGCTGCGGTAAATCCATATTTATTCAATGCCTGCTTCAATGCCTGTGTTTTCATGATATCGGTATATGCAGAGCCATGGTCGAATGGGTTAATGCCCTTCTTTACACCATCTTCATTGATATACTCTAACATTTCAATGCCAAGCTTCTTTGCTGTCTCATCACGGAATTGAATCATTTCCTTGAATTTCCATGTGGTATTTACATGCAGGAATGGAAATGGCGGCTTCTCCGGATAAAATGCTTTCATGGCAAGATGCAGCATTACGGAGCTGTCTTTTCCAATGGAGTAAAGCATAACCGGCTTCTCGCACTCTGCGGCTACCTCTCTTATGATGTAAATTGCTTCTGCTTCCAGTTCATCCAAATGTGATAATTCACCCATACTTACCTCTTTCTGCCACCCCGTGGCGATTTATTAATATTGATTCGATTGCTTTCTGTCAATAACGATGGTTTCTACGCTGCCATCTCGTTTCTCTATCTTCCAGTCCAGATATTGTTCCCGGCTTGCTACACTCATCTTACTTCCCATGCCGCCCATATCTGCACCCAAGTAAAGTGCTATGGCATCTACCTTACATTCCTTAATACAGGAGCAACAGCCCCAGCAGTCCTTCGGATACAGCATACATGCCTTTCCGTCAGAACCCATTCCAATCAGTGTTCCCGGACAGACCTGACTGCATCTGCCACATCCCACACATTTACTTTGATTAATAGCTATGCTCATAGGTCTCACCTCGCTTTACTAATTCCCGGAAGAGCACTTGGATTTTTCCATTTTCTTTTCTGGTATTCACATATTTTAACCACTCATCACTCTTATCCGGATAATCTAAGTTTTCTGCAAAACTGTGCCAGCGGGTTTCCTTTCTGGCTCTCAGATGATAAATCAGTGTCTCACAGACCGTCAGCCGGTTCTTAAGCTCATAGACAAACATCAGCTCATGCATATTGGAAGCTCCAAGCTCCTTCGAAAGTTCCTTTAACTTTTCGATTTTCTCTTCTGCCAGATTCAACTGGTTTTCATTAAACTGATAATGATTACTGATTCCGCCTGCATAGGTATCCATTACCTTCTGCATAGCTTCCTCTAACTGTTCCGTATCATATAAGCCGGACTGATTTGTTAAAATCTTATCATACTCTTTTATCTTTTCTTCAAATCTGCTATCACAGAATGCTTTCTCTTCTCCGGTCATTTCATGGCTTGCAGCATTTTCTTCTACAAGGTCTTCTAACATTGCCTTTGCTGCAATCTCGCCCTCTACCATGGCTCCTGTTACATATTTCTGTGGACAGCCTCCTGCCACATCTCCGGCTGCATACAGTCCGTGAATCGTAGATTCTCTTCTGGTGTCAACCCAGTAACCACTGGCGGTATGTCCACCTACCACATACGGCTCGGTTCCTTCGATTTCCACATTCTGCTCACTTGGGTTCTTTCCCTGCTCAATCCATTTTAAGGTCTGGCTCGGTGCCATGTTAAGATAAGCTTTCTTTAATGAATCGTCCTGCTCTGCACTGATTCCTTCTGTCCGAAGATAACATGGACCATGTCCTAATAAATTCTCTTTTACGGTTCCATACACACGCTGTGAAGTGGTAAGTCCGTATTTTGTCTCATATACTTCGCCAAGGGCATTTACCTGTTTTGCTCCCACACCCTGTGCAATGGTTCCGGTCGGTGCGATGGTATCTTTGCAACGCAGTGCAATAAAACGCATTTCAAAAGTGGTCATCTCTGCTCCCGATTCAATTCCCATGGCATAACCGGCTCCGGTATTAAATGGCGGATACCACATCTTATGTCTGGAGAATCCCGGATTGTTCGGCCGGTAAAGACCGGATGCTCCACCGGTTGCACAAAGCACTTTCTTCGCCCGGATTTCTACTGCTGTCTTATTTTCAATGGAAAATCCCACTGCACCATAAATCCTGTTCTCCTTTACCAGATAATCGGTAATTGCCACCCGGTTTAATATGGTAACATTCGGCAGTGCTTCTACTGCAGAAGCAAGTAACGGCTTGATATTCTCACCGTTGATTTTGATATTCCGGTTTCCTCTTGCCACATATTTACCATTCTCATCTTTTAAAATGACAAGACCAAGCTTCTCCATTTTCTCTGTTACACGGTTTAAGCCCTCCGACATGGTAAGAAGTAAATCTTCTCTTACGATGCCGTCTGCATCCTTTTTGGCATAATCCACATAATCTTCCGGCTTTCTGCCCTCTACAATATATGCATTAATGGCATTTACTCCGGCTGCAAGACAGCCGCTTCTTTTGATGTTGGCTTTCTCTGCAATGATAACTTTCGCATCGGACTGTTCTGCAATGGTCAGTGCTGCATAACAGCCTGCGGTTCCACCGCCAATAATTAAAATGTCTGTATCCAATATTTTCCTGTTCTTAATTTCCATAGCAACTTAGATGTAGAATACATCATCCTCCTGCATTTCTTTATTTTCACAGAGATACGTCCGCTCTTTATCCAGCACATATAACCGGTAAATCAAAAGGCTTACCTTCTCTCCGATTTCAAGACTTTCTTTTTCTAATGGCCATTCACAGATTATCTCTATGCCGCCTACGTCTACCGTAACATCCAGACGGTTTCCACGGAATACGATATCCTTTACAATGCCATCCTGGGATGCACTCATATAGCGGTCAATTTTGCCAAATTTATGTATCTTTACAAATTCCGGTCGGATGACTGCTTTCGCTGCGCCCTCGATTTTATCAAATCCATGTAATTCTTCGTAATGTTCCACCAGGGAAGAACGTCCGATGAACTGTGCTACAAACGGAGTATCCGGTGTATTATAAATCTCTGCCGGTGTTCCAATCTGTTCGATGGTTCCGTGATTAGTAATGATAATCTCATCTGCCACCTCAACGGCTTCATCCTGGTCATGGGTTACGAAAATGCTGGTGATTCCAAGCTTTGTAACCACACTGCGAAGCCAGAGTCTTAATTCCGAACGAACTTTGGCATCAATTGCTGCAAACGGTTCATCCAAAAGCAGTACCTGTGGTCTTGGTGCCAGTGCCCTTGCAAAAGCAACTCTCTGCCGCTGTCCGCCGGACAACTGGTTCGGATACCGCTTCTCCATACCGGAAAGTCCGGTAATCTCCAAAAGCTCCATTACCCGCTTCTTAATCTCTTTCTTTGGCACCTTCTGAAGCTCCAGTCCAAATGCCACATTGTCATATACGGTCATATAGCGGAACAATGCGTAGTTCTGAAAAACAAATCCGATGCCTCGTTTGGAAGCCGGTACATCATTGACCCGTTTTCCGTCGATGTAAATATCTCCGGAATTTGGCATTTCCAGTCCTGCAATCATACGAAGCAGTGTTGTCTTTCCACTGCCGGATGGTCCAAGCAATGCCACCAGTTTTCCTTTTTCAATGCCAAAGCTGACATGATCAGAAGCTTTAAAACTGCCATATTGTTTGCATATATCTTTCATTTCAACATACATATCAGTGGCTCTCCCTTCTTGTTTTTGCCCGATATTCCAGAATATTTCGAAGGAATAATATGATAACTGCCAGAATAACCAAAAGCGAGGATACTGCAAATGCTGCAGTAACGGACTGCTCTGTACCCGACATATATAATGCATCGATTTCCAGTGGAAGTGTAAAGGTCTCTCCTCTTGTCTTTGACAGAGCATTGACCGCACCGAACTCTCCCAACGCTCTCGAGGTACAAAGAATGACTCCATAGAGCAATGCCCATTTCATCTGCGGGAAGGTAATCTTAAAAAAGATTTTCAGTCCGCCGGCTCCCATCAGGGCTGCTGCTTCCTCTTCGTCCTTGCCCTGGGCATTTAAAACCGGAATCACTTCCCTTGATACATAAGGGAATGTTACAAATACCGTTGCTAAAATAACGCCCGGAATTGCAAAAGCGATTCTGATATTTGTTCCAAAGAACTGGTTGATTGCCCGGATAAATGGATATGTCCAGCCCAGTCTTCCAAATGTCATCAAAAATGCCAGTCCCACGATAACCGGTGAAATGGAAAACGGAATATCGATTAAGGTTGCCAGCACCTGTTTTCCTCGGAAGGAAAACTTGGTTAAAAGCCAGGAAACACATAATCCAAAGAATGTGTTAATCACCACCGCTGCCACTGTTGCAATCAGAGTTACCTTTAAAGCACTCTTTACATAATCTGTCCGGATGGACTGCATGTAAAAGGCAAATCCTTCTTTTAAGGAACTTGCAATGATGCAGAGCAGCGGAAGAACCAGCATCAGGAACAGGAACAGTACACTGACTGTAATCAGAATATGACGCGTACGTTTTTTTCTTTTTTCCAGTTTTTCAAGCTCATTCATACTTTTCTCCTTCTATAACTGATTCGTGCGTTGCGCCTGCTTCATCTGAATGATATTCACTGCAAATAAAATAAGGAATGATATGATTAACATAACCAGTGCAATTGCTGTTGCAGAGGCATAATCGATATAATTTAATTTCTGCATAATAACATAGGAAATTACCTGTGTATGCTCCTTGGCACTATTGCCGGATATGTAGATAATGCTTCCATACTCTCCTACTCCTCTGGCAAATGCCAGACCAAATCCAGTTAAAATTGCCGGTTTCATCTCAGATAAGATTACCTTGAAAAATGTTTTCGACGGTGTCGCTCCAAGGATATAAGCTGCTTCTTCATACTGTCCATCCAATTTTTCCAATATTGGCTGAACGGAACGCACGACAAATGGAATTCCCACAAATACCAGTGCAATGACCAGTCCCACATGGGTATATGCTGCTTTTATTCCAAGGACTGCTAACGGCTTTCCGATGACTCCGGTGTCAGAATACATCTTTGATAAAGTAATACCTGCAACTGCAGTAGGCAGTGCAAATGGAAGTTCAATAAATCCATCTAAAATCCGTTTTCCCGGAAAATCATACCTGGTCAGCGTCCAGGCTAATATCACACCAAACACCACATTGATACATGCTGCTAAGAAAGAACATCCGATGCTGGTGGCAAATGCATATAATACATTTGACTTGGTCAGAAGTCCGAAAAATTCTGACAGAGATAACTTTAAGGAATATACCATTACGGATGCCAGTGGAATCAGTACAATCAGTGAAAGCATTGTAACTGTAATTCCAAGCGTTAAATGAAATCCCGGTATGACTCTGATTTTTTTATTTTTACGGAATCGTCTTTTCATACTTGCCTCTTCTTCTAGTAGTTATATATCTCATCGAACCAGGCATCATCATCAAAATAATCTTTGTATGCCTGATCCCAGCCACCAAAATCATCAATACTCCAAAGTGTCATCGTCAGATCAAAGGTATCTTCATATTCCTTTAAAATTTCCTGATTGGATGGACGGTAACCATTCTCTGCGGCGAGCCGCTGTGCATCATCTTCATATAAATAAGATAAATATGCTTCTGCCACATCTCTTGTTCCATTGAAATCTACATTATCATCTACCACTGCCACACTGGGCTGTGCTAAGATACTGACCGTCGGAGAAATCAGTTCATATTCTCCCGGATAATTCTTAAGTACTGTCATGGCTTCATTTTCCCATGCAATCAGTACATCGCCTTTTCCATTTTCCACAAAGGTGGTTGTGGAACCTCTTGCTCCGGAATCCATCACGGAAACGTTGGCATAAAGTTCTTTTAAGAATTCCTTTTGTTCTGCCTCACTATAATCCTTTTCCCTTGCATAGCTTAATGCTGCCAGAAAGTTCCAGCATGCACCGCCGCTGCTCTTCGGATCCGGCGTGATTACTTCAACACCCGGTTGAATCAAATCATCCCAGTCTTTGATATTTCTCTCATTTCCCTTTCGTACCAGAAAGACAATGGTTGAAGTATATGGTGCGGATTCATCCGGGAATTGATCCACCCAGCCCTCATTAATCAATCCGGTATCCTCTATCAACGAAATGTCATGTGCCAGTGCCAGTGTCACCACATCCGCATTACAACCTTCCACTACGGAACGTGCCTGCATGCCGGAGCCTCCATGAGACTGGATGACTTCCACTTTTTTTCCGGTTTCTGCTTCATAATGCTGTATGAACATTTTATTATATGCTTCATAAAACTCTCTGGTCGGATCATAGGAAACATTGGTTATGGTAATGACATCACTCTTTTGTCTGCCACATCCACTGAGCAGCAACATCATGACTGCAAATAAAAGTGCAGTGATGTGGTAACGATATGTAATTTTCTTTCCCTGCTGTTTTCTGCTCTTTTGCATGTCACCCAACATTTCCTTTCTATCTCTTTTCATTGATTTTATAATTCGAATAAAGAGGTGGATAAATACCGCTCTCCGCTGTCCGGCATTAAGATAACAATATTTTTATCTTTATTCTCCGGTCTGCCTGCCAGTTCTTCTGCTGCATGTAAGACTGCACCGGACGAGATTCCAATCAGGAGTCCATCCGTCTTTGCCACTTCTCTTGTGGTATCAAATGCCACATCATTATCTACCGGAATAATCTCATCAACCAGTGACAAATCCATAACCTTTGGAATAAATCCTGCGCCAATTCCCTGTATCTTATGTGGTCCCGGTTCTTTTCCGGAAAGAACGGCGGAAGTTGCAGGTTCTACTGCCACAATCTTAATGTCTGCTTTCTTTGCCTTTAAGCCTCTTGCTGTTCCGGTCAGTGTTCCACCGGTTCCTACAGAAGCTACAAAGATGTCTATCCTGCCATCCGTATCCCGCCAGATTTCCTCTGCGGTAGTAAGCTCATGGATTTTTGGATTGACCGGATTTTCAAACTGTTGCGGAATAAATGCATTTCCATATTCTTCTTTTAACTGGGCTGCCTTCTCAATTGCGCCCCGCATGCCAAGCCGTCCCTGGGTCAGTACCACTTCTGCTCCCAGTGCTGTTACAATCTTTCTTCGCTCAACACTCATGGTATCCGGCATGGTTAAAATCAGATGCAGCTTCTTTGCCGCACATACAAATGCCAGCCCGATTCCGGTATTGCCACTGGTCGGCTCTATAATAACGGTCTTGTCATTAATCAGCCCATCTTTTATTCCCTGTTCTATCATTGCTTCTGCCACACGGTCTTTTACGCTGCCCAATGGATTAAAATACTCAAGCTTTGCTAAAAGGTGTGCCGGAAGATGCTTTGCTTCTTCGTAATTTTTCAGTTCCAGTATTGGTGTATTACCAACTAATTCTGTCAGAGATTGTGCTATTTTCGCCATTTCCTTTTTTCTCCTTCCCTGTAACTATTTACCATAATACCCTATAATTCATATATGGTCAATAGGAAAAGTAAGAAATTTTTTTCAGGACCTCGTTTTTCCGAAAAGTCCTGAATTTTTTTTCTTTTTCTTACTCCGGTAAACGGACGGTATCTCCTACCACAATCACTGCCGGCATTGGAATCTGTTTCTCCTGCACTTCTTTTTCGATGGTAAGAAGTGTTCCATAGGCTGCCCGGCTGCTTCCATCAGAAGTTCCATGAATTACTGCTACCGGTGTCTCTGCCTCTGCACCGCCGTTTTGTAATTCTCTTACAATCTCCGCAAGTCTTGTGTATCCCATCAGAAAGACACAGGTTCCATCCATGGCAGCCATTTTGTGAATCTCATCTTTTAATGATTCCTCATCTCCGGCAAAATGCCCGGTCATTACATGAAAGCTCCGGCTGACCTTCCGCTCCGTCACCGGAATTCCGGCAAGCTCCGGCACTGCAATGCAGGAGGAAATGCCGGGAATTACTTCTGTTTCAATGCCTTCCTCCGTCAGTGCGTCTACTTCTTCATTTCCTCTGCCAAAGACAAATGGGTCACCGCCTTTTAACCTTACAACATGCACACCTTCTCTTGCCTTCTCTATCAGCAGCATATTAATCTCTTCCTGCTTCATGCTGTGTCTGCCACTGCGTTTTCCTACACAGATTTTTTCACAGTTTTCAATGGTAAAATCAAGAAGCCTTGTATCAATTAACGCATCATAAATCAGCACCTGTGCTTTTCTGATTTCCTGCATGCCGCGCAGTGTTATGTATTCATAGGACAGACAACCGGCTCCCACCAGAACTACCTTTCCTGGTGATATTTTTCTATCTGAATATACATCTTTTCCAGATTGCGTCTCCCTATCCGAAGGTGCTCCTTTATCCGAAAGTACATCTTTTGATGTCTTGTTTCGATAATTTTCCAGTAAAATTTCGCATTCAGTTTCTGTCAGGGGACGTCCTTTTCCCATACACACATCTGCCAATTCCATCAGAAAAGCAGCTCTCTTTTTGTCATCTTCGATTGCCATTTTTGCAAAAGGACGAATCTTTTCAAGATAATCCAAGATTTCTTCCATCCGCTCCGGGATGTCTGCGCTTAACCGGGCACGGAACGTGGTTGCTACTCTTGGACTTGCTCCTTCGGTAGAAATGCCGATACTGAGCTTTCCTTCCCGAATCAGTGACGGGAACAGGAATCCACATTTTTCCTTATCATCTACAACATTTACCAGAATATTCCTCTCTTCACAAAGCTTTGCAATCCTTGCATTCAATGTTTCATCCGAGGTTGCCACAATAACAAAATCCATTTTTTCCAGATTTGTAGTTTCAAAATCCCGCTCGGATAAAATAAGTTCCGACGTATCTGCGTTCTTTTTTCTTTTCTCTTTTATTTCTTCGGAAAGTTTCCAGATTCCATCATCAATCTTTGGTGCAACAACCAGAAGCTCTGGTTCATAAGGCAGCAGCTTTCTTACCTTGCGTTCTGCTACAATACCGCCACCGACAATCAGTCCTCTTTTTCCTTTTAGTTCCACAAAAAATGGAAAATATCCCATCCCGCTTCTCCTTTATTGCCTATACTCTGTCACTTAAGTTTCTGCGTCTTAGTTTTCCTGATATAAAATGTCTGCCAGTTCTTTATACGCTTCTCCCCAGCGGGCATTTGGTTTCAGGTTGTAAAGCCGTTTATCCAGTACATAATAGTGATTCTCTTTCACTGCAGTAAGACTGCTCCATACCGGACTGTTAATTAATGTTTCCTGCACATTTTCCAGTGCCGCATCTGTATCGGTTCCCTGTGTAGTCACGAAAATATAATCCGGATCTGCGGTTACGATTGCTTCAAGGCTCAGATTATCCAATAATCCGCTGTCGCTGTCTGCAATATTCACACATCCCAAATCCTTTAACAGCTCACCACCTACGCTGCCTTCACTTCCTTTGGCTTTTACACCACTTGCTGCTGCACGTAAAAATAATACGCTTGGATGGGAATCATCTACCCTTGCCTTGATTTCTTCAATCTGTTTCTGAACCTCAAGTCCGTTTTTCTCATATAAATCTTTTCTTCCGGTAATATCTGTGCAAATGTCTAACATCTGAAGATATGCGTCAAAATCAGATACATCAAAATATGCTACTGTAACGCCTGCTTCTGTCAGCATATTTTCCATCTCCACATTAGAAGTAGTATTGGTGCTTGCAATTACAAGATCCGGCTGTGCGGCAAGCAATGCTTCTGTATTTGGCTCCTGAATACTTCCAAGATTTACCACATCATCTCCTAAGTCAAGGTCTAATGACTCCCAGGAGTCATTGGCTGTTGCCACCAGTTCACCACCGGATAATAACCAGACATCTGCAAAGCTTCCAATCATGGCTGCCACACGGTCATGGGAAGTTACGGTTACATCTCTTCCCAGTGCATCCGTAAAAGTAATCGGATTCTCTTCACTGGCTCCCTCTGTCACATTTTCTGTGCTCTCTATTACCTCAGTCGCAGACTGCTGTTCTGTGCTTAAAGTATCTTTTGCATCCTTATTTCCACATCCTGTCAGTGCTGTAAACATTAATATTACACCAAGACCGAGTGTTGTTAATTTTGTTCTTACGCTTCTGTTCATTTTTTCTTTTCATCCTTTTCCTATTTATTTACTATGAATTGTATTGTACTATATTTTTTTAATTTGTCAAGATAGAAACGGTCTTTCCGTTAAAAGAATAATGGCACAGTCTATCCGCTCCAATACAAGCATAAAGCCTGAAGAAGCTTAATAACAAAAAAGAGACCTCTTCTGTCTTACAGAATTCAGTCTCTCAAAAATCAGTCTCTCGATTCAATCATAATCAATATTCCGTTTTCTAAATCTATCACAGCTTCGTCCGCTACAATTTCATTGCTGACACCCAGTGTATTATCGCTGGTAAATGCTGCATCCTGCAGAGGATATTTCATTCCGGTCAATGTTACTCCGGTTACTTCTGTTGTAAGAGGAAGTAAGGATACATACTTTCCGAACTGCTGACTCTTTTGAAGAACCGCGCGCTCTTTCAACAGACGAATCCGGTTATGGGAATCTATGAGAAAACACGGAATATCTTTTGCCAGCGGCTGCATCAGAAGCTGTATATTGCCTAACACATGGTCAAGCCTTGTACCGGTGCCACCTAATATATGGATTTCGCTGCTGTTTCGCTCCATAGCTTTTCCGATGGCAATTTCAGAATCGGTATAATCCTTCTCCGGCTGATACTGGTGCCACTCAATGCCGCTTTGCCGTCGAAATGCTTCCAATATGGTTTTGTCTGCCGAATCATAATCTCCTAATATGACATCCGGTTTTATCTGATTGCGGTAACAGAATTCCATGCCACGGTCTGCTGCTAAGATACAATCCGGTTTTACCCGCTCTATATAACTTAATGCAAATGCATCCTCTATGGTTCCGCCATTGATAATCAATGTTTTCATCTTATTTACCACCATTAATGAGATTTAAGAAACATCTGGTGTTCTCTTCCGCATCTCCGCCAAAAACTGCGCTTCCGGCAACAATAATATTTGCTCCTGCATCCATCAATGTTTCAACATTGGAAAGGTTTACGCCGCCATCTACTTCAATATCAATCTTTAACTGACGCTCCTGCACCATTTTCTTTAACTGACGCACTTTATCGATAGTATAAGGAATCAGCTTCTGTCCGCCAAAGCCCGGATTTACTGTCATGATTAATACCATATCCACTTTTTCTAAAATATGTTCAATGGCAGTTAATGGTGTAGCAGGATTTAATGCTACTCCTGCAATGATGCCACGTTCCTTAATAGCTTCAATGGTCCGGTCTAAATGCTTACAGCTTTCTGCATGCACCGTAATCAAATCGGCTCCACAGTCTACCAGCTCATCAATATAACGGATTGGCTCATCAATCATCAGATGAACATCAAATATTTTATCGGTGCATTTTCGAATGGAGCGGATTACCGGCATTCCAAAAGAAATGCTTGGCACAAAGCTTCCATCCATTACATCGATATGAATGTACTGCGCCCCGGCTTCATCTACCGTCTTAATCTCTTCTCCTAATTTACTAAAATCTGCTGATAAAATAGATGGGGATAAACAATTCATCGTCTGATTCCTTTCTGTATCTGATATTTCTTTCGTATCTTATTTGGCTGTACTTTATTTTCGATATCCTATTTTCTATCTCTTTCGATACTCTAATTATTTAATACTTCTTTCTGTCCTTTAATTCTCCATAAAGCTGGCAGTAATTCTCATAACGCACCGGATGAATCTTTCCTTCTGATAAAGCTTCTTTGACTCCGCAGTCCGGCTCACTGATATGGGAACAGCCCTGAAATCTGCAATACGGTTCAAAGGCTGCAAACTCCGGATAACAATCCTGCAATTCTTCCTTCTCCATTTCCGGAAGATAAAGAGAACTAAATCCCGGTGTATCCATGATATAACCATCGCCCTTAAGCTGAATCAGTTCTGCATGTCTTGTGGTATGCCGGCCGCGCTCTATCTTCTTACTGATTTCACCGGTTTCCATACAGGCTTCCGGTGCTAAAAGATTAATAAGTGAAGATTTTCCCACTCCGGAAGGTCCTGCTACCGTTGTAGTCTTTCCTTCTAATATTTTCTGAAGTTCTTTCAGTCCCAGTTCCTTTTTTGCACTGACAAAGAGTATCTTGCAGCCGCTTGCTTCATAAATAGATGCAATCTCCTGCTGCTGTTCTTCAGTAATCAAATCACACTTATTAAAACAAAGGATTACCGGAACATCCTGCCGTCCCATCATCACCAGAAAGCGGTCTAAAAGATTAAAATTCGGATTGGGACTTGCCGCCGCAAAAATCAAAAGAGCCTGGTCTACATTGGCAACTGCCGGACGAATCAGTGCATTTTTTCTAGGAAGAATTGCTGCGACATTTCCGGTCTTCTTTTCTTCTGAAATAATATCAATCTCTACATCATCTCCCACCAGCGGTTTCATCTTCTGCTGGCGGAATATTCCTTTTGCCTTACATTCATAAATTCCGGATTCCACTACATGAACGTAGTAGAATCCGGAAATTCCTTTGACTATTTTTCCCTGCATGTGCATCCTTATTTTTCAGTAAAGTTTACAGAGGTCGATACCACATTGGTTCCTGTTGTACCATCTTCGTTGGTATATGTCCAGTCAACCTCAAGGGTACCGCTGCTCATATTTTTAATATTATCTACATTCACAGAACCAGGTGTTGTTCCCTCGAAGGTTGTTGTCCAGAGGGTACTTCCATCAGAACCTTTCAGTGTAACGGTTCCGCCGGTATAATTCTTGCCATCCTGCGGTACTGCTAATGTATCACTCTTATAAGAATAGTATGTGGTCTTCTTGCCTAAACTGATGGTCAGGGTAACGGTTGTTCCACGGTCAACAAATTTGCCATTTACCGGATCCTGACTGATAACAAGGCCTTCTGCCACATCATCACTGTAATCGGTCTTGGTTGTAACATTTAAGCCTGCACCGGTTAATTCATTTTTCGCATCAGTTTCTGAGTGTCCTCTGACATCCGGTACCTGTACGCTTTCAATACCACGGCTCAAAATCAGGGTAATGGTATCACCCTTCTTCGCATTGGTTCCGATATCCGGTGTAGTCTTGATAACATAATCCTGCTGTACGGTATCGCTGTAATCATAATCCGTGCTTACCTTAAAGCCCATATCCTCTAATTTTTTCTGTGCTTCCGAAGACTTATAACCGGCTACGTCAGGAATCGGAACATCTCCTGCTCCGCTGCTGATACGGACAGTAACGGTATCGCCAGCCTTTACAGATTCACCCTTCTTCACACTCTGCTCGGCAATCTGTCCTTCCTCATAATCATCAGAGGAAATCTCCTCGCCTTCTTCTAACTTGATATCAAGCTTCTTATCTTTGATTTCATTCTGTGCTTCTTCAAAAGTAAGACCACGCAAATCAATCATTTCGATTTTATCTTCGGTGTCTGTTTCGGTTTCTGTTGCAATCTCTGTCTCGGTATCATTTTTCTTGTTGCCGCCAAATCGGAAAATTCCAAGGATATTACCAACCAGGCAAATGACGATTCCTACGATGATAACTGCAGCGACAATTCCCATAATAGTAACTGCTTTTTCCATCTTCGGATTGAGAATTCCATTCTCCTTCTCCTCATCCTCTGTTAATTCATCCTCATCCGGTTCTTCTTCCTCTCCTGCTTCTTCCTCTTCATCATAGGAAACTTTTCCGGAGCCTTCCCGGATCTGCTCTAATTCATCCTGTCCGATGACTCTTGTCTTATCATTGCTGCCAAGTGGAACCATGGTAACAAAATCTTCATTCGGACTAATCAGACATTTCTTTAAATCAATCAACAGTTCGCCCATATTCTCATAACGGCGGTCCGGGTTCTTCTGTGTACATTTTAAAATAATCTTCTCCAAGCTGATTGGAAGGTCCGGTGTATACGCGGTTGGTGGAACCATTTCTTCCTGTAAATGCTGGATTGCTACTGCAACGGTAGTATCTCCATCAAAAGGAACTCTTCCGGTTACCATTTCATACATGACAATTCCAAGAGAATAAATATCACTCTTGCCATCTACGAAACCGTTTCTTGCCTGCTCCGGAGAAGAATAATGTACGGAACCCATAACATCAGAATTAATGGTGTTGGAAGTTGCTGCACGGGCAATTCCAAAATCGGTTACCTTTACTTTTCCTTCTGTGGAAATAATAATATTCTGTGGCTTGATATCACGGTGCACAATATTCTTATTGTGTGCAGCCTCAATACCTCTGCCTACCTGAATGGCAATGCTGACTGCTTCTTTGTAAGTCAGTTTGCCTTTCTTCTCAATATATGTCTTTAATGTGATTCCATCCACATACTCCATGACAATATAATGCATGCCGTTTTCACTTCCGACATCATAGATATTTACGATGTTTGGATGCTCTAAGCCTGCTGCTGACTGTGCCTCTGTACGGAACTTTGTCACAAAATTAACATCTTCACTGAATTCCTGCTTTAAAACTTTAATTGCCACAAAACGTCCTAAGACATGATCCTTTGCCTTATAAACATCAGACATTCCGCCTGCGCCTATTTTTCCAATAATTTCATAACGTTCTGCGATAAACATTCCCTCTGTTAACATATCTTCACCTCATCCGAAAATGGTTTTATTACAATTACTGTAATGTTGTCTTTACCGCCATTTTCATTGGCAGTCTTTACCAGTCTTTCTGCTTGTTCTGCAATATCACGCTGACTGAGCATAATATTTCTGATATCTGCATCCTCTACCATGTTGGTTAATCCATCGGTACACATAAGTATTTCGTCTTCCGGATCCAGATTAATCTCAAAGAAATCCACATCCACTTCCGGGACTGCTCCGATTGCCCTTGTAATAATGTTTTTATCACGGTGATTCCGGGCTGTTTCTTTGTCCATCTCACCCATCCGCACCATTTCTTCTACCAGCGAATGGTCTTTCGTAATCTGCCTGATTTCCTGATTTACTACATATAGTCTGCTATCTCCCACATTGGCAACCGTAAGCACGTTGTCATGAATAGTACAAATTACCAGAGTAGTTCCCATTCCCTTCATTTCCTCATGGTTATTCGCTTCCTCTAACAGCATGGTATTTGCCTGCTTTACTGCAGACGCAATAATTGCAGCCGGCTCTGACAATGTCGACTCACGAATCAGCTTCTCCAATGTCTCTACCGTATATCTGGAAGCATAATCTCCTGCTTTATGTCCTCCCATTCCATCTGCAACAATGAAAAGATTTGGCAGATTACCAATCGGCTGCTCAGAGGAAAAGACATAGTCCTGATTGGAGCTGCGCTTTTGTCCGATATCTGTAATTGAAAAAGTCTTCATGATAGTCCACCTACCTTTCTAAAAATTTCTTTCTTAACTGTCCACAGGCACCATCAATATCTCTGCCCATTTCCCTTCTAATAGTAACATTAATTCCGTTTTTTTCAAGTTTATTTTTAAATTTGAGGATTTCCTCATGGTCTGACTGCACATAATCCCGCTCTTTAATGGGATTTACCGGAATCAGATTAATGTGGCAGTTCATGCCGGAAACCAGCTTAACCAGCCGCTCTGCATCCTCATCCGTATCATTGACGCCGCCCACCAGACTGTACTCAAAAGTGAGTCTTCGTCCTGTCTTGTCAAAATAATATCTGCAGGCATCTAAGACCTCGGAAAGCTCATAACTGTTGGCAACCGGCATCAGCTCTTTCCTCTTTTCCTGTGAGGATGCATGCAGGGAAAGTGCCAGTGTAATCTGAAGTTTCAAATCAGCGAGCTGCTTCATCTGTGGCACCAGTCCACAGGTAGATACCGTAAGATTTCTCTGGCTGATATGAAGTCCATGCTCGTCTGTCAGCAGTTCAATGAATTTTACAATATTATCATAATTATCCATAGGTTCTCCGCTTCCCATGACTACCACATTGGAAATACGTTCTCCGATGCTCTCCTGAATCCGGTATATCTGCTCTAAGATTTCCGATGGTGTCAGATTACGCACCAGTCCGTCCAGTGTGGATGCACAGAACCGGCAGCCCATACGGCAGCCCACCTGGGAAGAAACACATACGGAATTGCCATGCTTATATTTCATCAGCACACTTTCTATCATATTCCCATCTGCCAATGCAAATAAGTACTTTCTCGTTCCGTCAATCTTCGAAATCTGTACCAGTTCTTCTTCTAATACTATAAGGTCTGCTTTCTCTTTTAATGTCTCCCTTAAATTCTTCGAAAGATTTGTCATTTCATCAAAGGAGGTGACATGATGGATGTGCATCCATTCATATATCTGCTTTGCCCGGAATTTCTTCTCTCCCAGAGACAAAAGAAATTCTTCTAATTCTTTTAAATTTAAGGATTTTACATCAACTTTTTCTATCATACATTATTTTTCCTTAATCTGGCAATGAAAAATCCATCACTGCCTAATTCATCCGGCAGAATCTGTTCCATGCTTTCTAATTCAAATTCTTTATGATTTGCCATAAACCATGCAACATTTTCTTCATTCTCTCCCACATCAATGGTGCAGGTACTGTAAATCATTCTGCCGCCCGGCTTCACATACTGATGTACCGTGGATAAAATCTCACGCTGTAATGCTATCAGTGATTTTATATCTTCCGGCTTCATCCGGTATTTGATATCCGGTTTTTTCCGGAGCACGCCCAGTCCGGAACATGGTAAATCGGCAATGACTATATCTGCTTTGCCGATACTGCCTTTATCTGATACACGGGCATCCCACTGTTCGGCTGTCATATTGGTCACCTGATGACGTTTGATATTCTCTTCTATCAAAGAGACTTTATACTCATTGACATCCCTGGTGATAACCCTGCCACTGCCGGAAAGCAGCTGTGCAATATGTATACTCTTTCCACCGGGTGCTCCGCACACATCAATGACAGTATCATTTGCTTTTACCTCTGCCGCCTCAGCCACCTTCATGGAGCTTAAATCCTGCACATAAAAAAGTCCTTCCGCAAATTCCGGAATGCTGCCAAGATAATCCACACCTCTTACATGCAATGCATAAGGAAGTTTTTCATCTATGTTCACTTCCATGCCACGATTTTTCAAGCGCTCCACCAAGCTTCTGGTGTAATCTTTGTAATATTACACCTTATGGTCAGTGGTTCTTCTTTCAAAAATGCTTCTGCTATCTTTTCAATCCGTTCTAAGGATAATTTTTCTCCCAGAGTGTAATCATCCATTCCGGGATGGAACAGGTTACGGATAAATACTGTTTATAAGCTTTTTCCTTATCCGGGTATATAATCTTATCAAGATTTCTTCCGATATTCCGAAGCACTCCATTGACAAATCCGGAAAGCTTTCCAAAGCCTTTTTTCTTTGCAAGCTTTACTGCTTCGTTGCAGGAAGCCGATACCGGAACACTGTCCATATATTTCATTTCGTAGACGGCACTCCGGATAATACAACGGATTACCGGCTTCATTTTATTCACCTTCACACTGGAAAACTGATTGATAATATAATCAAGCTCCAGCATGCGCTCCAGAGTACCCTCGCTGACTCTGGTAATAAAGCTGCGCTCCTGTTTCTCAAGATACTGATATTTGGTCAGTACATCAGAAATCGCCACATGGCTGTATATGCCATCCTTTGTTACCGCCAGCAAAATTGCAAGCACCAGTTCCCGGCTGTTCACCGAATCAGTCATCCCGTCGTCCTCCAAATAATAAAATCAGACGCAGTAACTGAAGAATCGCTGAAGCTGCTCCCGCTACATAGGTTAACGCTGCAGCTCCTAAAACTTTTCTCGTATAGCCCAGTTCCTGTTCTCCTAAGATTCCTGTCTCTCCAAGGATTCTTACTGCTCTTCTCGATGCATTAAATTCTACCGGAAGTGTACAATCTGAAATAATACTGCCAGTGAAAAGCAGATGATTCCTGCTGTAATCAATGCCTGACCACTGCGGCTGCTGATAAATAATCCAATCAGGATCAGCGGCCATGCCAGTGTAGAACCGATATTGGCTACCGGAACAATGGCACCACGAATGGTAAGCGGTGCATAATTCTTCTGATGCTGGATAGCATGTCCACACTCATGGGCTGCTACACCAACCGCCGCAACAGATGTCGAACCATAGACACTGTCTGAAAGACTTAAAGTCTTATTTCTCGGGTCATAATGGTCGGTAAGGTTTCCGGAAATATGGCGGATTTCCACATCATAAATGCCTGCTGCATTTAAGATTCTCTGTGCCGCCTGTGCCCCTGTCATTCCGGACATACTGCGGTATTTTGAATATTTTTTAAACGTATTGTTTACATGGGCAGATGCCAGAAGACAGATTACTGCACCAATAATTACCAAGAAATAAGTCGGGTCCCACCAATAATAATATGGCATATGAATTCCTCCTTTTTATTGCTGTTTTGTTCCAAGCACCGTTCCGTTTCCGATTGTAAATCCACGTAAGAAATCGGCAACCGGCATACGTTTTTTTCCTTCTAACTGCACTTCTTCCAGCGAAAGACGGTCAACGCCTGTCTGTATGACAAGGCTCTGTTTATCTGCCTTTACCACTGTTCCCGGTGCAGCATCCGTATTGCCCGGATGTACCGTTGCCTTCCAGATTTTCAATGTCTTACCGGAAAGGTAAGTATAGGCACTCGGCCATGGATTCAGTCCACGAATCAGCCTCTCAATCTGCACTGCAGATAAAGACCAGTTAATCTTTCCCAATGACTTCTGAATCATTTTGGTATGCGTTGCAATCTCATTATCCTGTGGTGTATACACTGCTGTACCATCTTCAATGGATTTCATGGTTTCTACACACAATTGTGCCCCGGCATCCTGCAATTTATCAAAAAGGCTGCCACCGGTCTCCTGTGCATCCAGTTCCACAGCCACAGATGCTATCATATCTCCGGTATCCAGACCTTCATCCATACGCATAATAGTTACGCCGGAAGCCTTCTCTCCATTGATTACTGCCCACTGGATTGGTGCAGCTCCACGGTATTTTGGAAGCAGGGATGCATGGACATTGATGCAGCCATATTTTGGCATCTCTAAAATTTCTTTTGGAAGTATCTGTCCAAAGGCTGCTACCACAATGATGTCCGGCTGATATTTTGCCAGATATTCTATGCATTCCAGGCGGCGTACCCGCTCCGGCTGATACACTTCAATTCCATGGGCGATTGCAGCTTCCTTTACCGGAGGATACTGCATGCTCTTTCCTCTTCCCTTTGGTTTATCCGGCTGTGTTACTGCAAGCACTACTTCATGTCCTGCTGCCACAATTGCCTCTAATGTACCCACCGCAAAATCCGGTGTTCCCATAAATATTACTTTCATTTCTAGCCCTCCTCATAGACTACATCATGAAGCTCGCCCTCTACTTTTTCCATATACATATGTCCATCCAGATGGTCTAATTCATGACAGATTGCTCTTGCTAAAAGCTCTGTTCCCTCAATCTCATATTCATCACCATCTTCATTAAATGCACGGGCTTTTACATAATTTGGTCTTGTAACTGTTCCTGCCTTGCCCGGAAGACTTAAGCAGCCTTCATCCCCTGTCTGGGTTCCGGAAGTCTCGATAATCTCAGGATTAATCATAAGAATCGGACCATCTCCGATATCAATAACTACCATTCTCTTTAAGATTCCAACCTGCGGTGCAGCAAGTCCCACACCATTGGCTTCATACATGGTTTCTAACATATCATCTGCCAGTTCCAAAATCTTTGGTGTTATCTCTTTAATTTCTTTACAGGTCTTTGTCAATACCGGATCTCCTACTGTCCGGATCTGTCTTAATGCCATTTTTACTTCCTCCTTAAATTTCTTTCTCTAAAAGCCATTTACCGGGTCAAAATCAAATTGCACCGATACGTTTCTTACTCCCTGTTTTTCTTCCATAAGCTGTTCTACTTTATCTTTTATCTGAATCAATACACCATAATCCGGGTGTTTGAAATAAAGTACTTTTTTATAAATGTCATTTACCTTGGCTACTGCTGCATCTGCTGGTCCAATCATCTGAAGCTTTTTATCAGCCTGCACTTTTTCCATGGTATCTGCAAGCTCTTTTGCACATGCATAGGCTTCTGCTTCTTCTTTTGATGCACAAAGCACAACCAGCATATGCCATACCGGCGGATAACGCATTGCCTGCCGGTAGAAAATTTCCTCTTCATAGAACTGGTTATAATCCTGATTCTTTGCACAGATGACGCTGTAGTGCTCCGGATTATAAGTCTGGATAATGACCTCTCCCGGTTTCTCACCTCGTCCTGCCCTTCCGGCTGCCTGGGTCAAAAGCTGAAAGGTTCTCTCAGCGGCATGATAATCGGATACATAAAGAGATAAGTCTGCCGCCAGCACTCCTACTAATGTTACATTTGGAAAATCATGTCCTTTTACAATCATCTGGGTTCCAATCAGGATATCTGCTTTCTGATTGGCAAATGCAGAGAGGATTTTCTCATAGCTGTCTTTGCTTCTTGTGGTATCAAAATCCATCCGAAGAATCCTTGCCTCAGGAAATTCTTTTTTTACCAGTTCCTCAATTTTCTGGGTTCCGGCTTTAAAACCACTGATATATTTTGAACCACAGCTCGGACATATCTTAACATGATTTTGCTCATAACCACAATAGTGACATATCAGTTTTCCATTATTATGTGCATGCAATGACACATCACAGTGGGGACATTTCATTACATGACCACAGGCACGGCAGGATACAAAGCCTGCCATTCCCCTGCGGTTAATAAATAGCATAACCTGTTCTTTCCGCAATAACCGCTGCTCTATTTTTTCATGAAGGCTTCTGCTTAAAATCGAAAAGTTTCTTGCCTTTAATTCTTCTCTTAAGTCCACAATTTCACATTCCGGCAGTGGCTTTTCCTTCACCCGCTTATCCATGGAAAGGAGTAAATAGTCACCCTTTTTTGCATGATAAAAGCTTTCTATGGAAGGGGTCGCCGAGCCTAAAATCACAGTGGCACCGGACATTCTCGCCCGCTCTATTGCGGTTTCCCTTGCATGATACCTTGGTATCGTCTCACTTTTATAAGTGCCCTCATGCTCTTCATCTATTATAATATACCCAAGATTTGAAAAAGGTGTGAACAAAGCAGAACGAGGGCCAATCATAACATCAATTTCACCTTTTTTTGCCCGCTCAAACTGGTCGGAACGCTCTCCCGGTGACAGTTTCGAATTCATAATGGAAACCCGGTCGCCAAACCTATGGTAAAACCGCATCACCGTCTGATAAGTCAGTGCAATCTCCGGAATTAATACGATGGACTGCTTTCCCCTGCCGGCAGCTTCTGCAATCAGTTCCATGTAGACTTCTGTCTTACCGCTTCCGGTCACTCCGTGAATGAGGCACGGCTTCTTTTCTGTTCTGGCATTTTCTATCACTGCATCCACCACTTTTTGCTGCATTGCATTTAAGGTCAGGGTATAGGCTCCCATCTCCTGTGTACGGACAGGGTTACGGTAAGTCCGCACTTCTTCTACCGTTATAACGTCCTGCTGCATCATTGCTTTGATGACATCTGCCGTAATATGAAGCTTTTTGGTTATTACATCATAACTTAAGACAGTTTCTTCTAACAGTGCTTCTAACAGTCTTGCCCGGGCAGTTCTGTGCTTTCTTTTCAGTTCTTCCAAAAGGCTTGCCGCCTCGTTAAAAGGAAGTACAAGACGCACCAGACGGCTCTTTTTTTCCTTTGCTTTCTCTTTAATCGGAATCACTGTCTTTAATGCCTGGTTCATGGTTCCGCCATAATTTTTACGCATCCATGCTGCCAAGGCAATAAACTGTGATTCGATTTGCATGGCATTGTTATCAACAGCTTTAATGTCCTTTAATTTTGCCGTGTCAAATTCTGCTTTATCTGTCAATTCTATCACGTAGCCCTTTATCGTCCGGTTTCCAAAGGGAACAATGACCTGCATTCCTTCCGTTATCTCATCCTTCATTTCCGGTGGAATCCGATACTGAAAAGTTTTATCTAATTTTTCATGAGAAATATCAATTATGATATTGGCATATTTTGCCATAGATTCACCTCATATACTGTTCTCTATCATTTCCCGTTCGTTCATCGGATAAAAATGTCCTTCTATCTCCTGATACTCTTCATGACCTTTTCCTGCCACTACAATCAAATCGCCCTCCTGTGCCTGGGAAATAGCATAAGAAATGGCTTCTCTTCTATCCGGAATAATTTTATACTTTCCTTTCGTTCTCTTCATTCCCTGTTCGATGTCAGAAAGGATTGCCTCCGGCTTTTCATATCTTGGATTATCCGATGTCAATATCGTGACATCCGAAAGTCTTCCGGCTGTCTCACCCATCTGAAACCTCCGCAGCGGAGAACGGTTTCCACCGCAGCCAAACAATAATACCAGACGCTTGGGCTGATACTGCCGCAATGTCTTTATCAGGGATTCCAGACTTGCCGCATTATGGGCATAATCAATGACTACATCAAATTTATCTGAAATTCTTACTTCTTCAATTCTTCCTTTTACTGAAACATTTCTTAAGGTTTTCCTTATCGTCTCCGGGGAAATTCCAAGGAGATGTGCTGCTTCCATGGCAGCAAGGGAATTATATACATTGGCAGTTCCGGGCATTTTTAATACGATTTCATCCTTTATCCACCCGGTTGTCTGATATGTGACATTTAATCCACGACTGCTTCTTTCATATATGATATGCTCCGCTTTTACATCGCAGGGTTGTTCGATTCCATAAGTATAAACCGGAGCCGAAAGATCCGCTGTCATAAAACCATGATATTTATCATCTGCATTGATACAAATCATCCGGCTACGCTCAAAAAGCCGTTTTTTACAGCAGGCATACTCCCGGAAACTCCGATGCTCCCCCGGTCCGATATGATCCATGGACAGATTAGTATAAATTCCAATGGCAAAGGTGATTCCTTCCACCCGGTAATGCTTCAGTCCCTGGGAGGATACTTCCATCACACAACAACTGCATCCGGCATCCGCCATTTCCCGCAGTTCCTTCTGTAATACCAGGCATCCGGTGTCGTATTGCTGCCTGGCTTTTTTAATCCATCGCTTCTTCGTACGCCAAGAGTTCCGATCAGTCCGCATTTTACCCCGGCTTCCTTTAACATCTGATACAGCATACAGGCAGTCGTGGTCTTTCCTTTTGTTCCGGTAATTCCTATCATCTGCATGGCTTCTGCCGGTGCGCCATAATAATTTCTGGCTATCCATGCCATGGCTTCACTGGTATTGCGTACCCGGATGACTGTCACATCACCTTCCACCCAGACATGCTTTGATACTACACACACTGCTGCTCCTTTACGAATTGCCTGAGCAAGATAATCATGCCCATCTTCTCTGCTTCCCTTCAGGCAGATAAACATGCTTCCTCTGACCACCTGTCTGGAATCATGGCAGATATGTGTCACCTTACAATCCATCGTTCCCCGTGTACAAATATATGTAACCTGCTTTAGTAAATCCTTAAGATATGCCATAGACGTATCCTTAAAAATACACTTTTATCATTATATGCTACCAGGTGGGTTTTTACAAGTTTTCCACTTTTTATTTATGAAAGATTTCATAATTTCTTACAGATATTTTATGAAATTACGAAACAGGGTGATGCTGTAAATGTATTTATTGTGTAACCGAAATAACCGGATGTTCACGAAATCCGAATGTAACATAATGACCTGCAAGAAGCACTAAGAATTCTGCTATTGTTATGATTTGTTCCGGCAACCAGCGCAAATTCACATCCATGTTCATATGCGCTTCGCTGCCACATCCATGTGTCAGCGTTGCCTGTTTTTATACAGAATTCCAAGTGCTTCTAACAGGTCTTATCATACATTCGTCCTTTCGTGAACACCCAGTTATTTTACACACAAAAATTACCAGCCGCATTCCATCCCTGTTTCATAATTTCATAGTATTTTTCTAAATTCAAAGGAGATACTTTTCTTATGATGAAGAATAATTTTATGATATGCGGACTCACGGGCTGGTGCATGGAAATTATCTTCACCTCCCTTGATTCTATCCGCAATAACAATTTTAAACTGACGGGACATACTTCTATCTGGATGTTCCCGATTTATGGTATGGCGGCGGTTATTCCGCCGGTTTATAAACGCATTCGAAAGCTGCCTGCCATCTTCCGGGGTTCCATTTACTCTGCCGGTATCTTTGTCTGTGAGTATCTGACCGGAACCTTCTTAAAGAAAAAGGGCATCTGTCCATGGGATTACAGCAATGCCAAAACCAATATCAACGGTGTCATCCGCTTAGACTATGCGCCTCTCTGGATGATGGCAGGTCTCCTATTTGAACGTGTTACCACTGTTCCCCTGAGAAAATCTTAAATCCCCTTTCCTGCATAAAACAGCATCGCACGGAACTTCTTATTTAAGTCCGTGCGATGCCTGAATCCTGCAATGTCCTGTTACGCTTATGAGTCTAAATCATCAATATCTGCGCCAGCTCCAATATCTAACGTATTTAAAGTACGGCGTTTCATTCTTGCAATTTCGGATGCTTTTAAGATGTAATTTTTTACTTCCCTGGAATGTTTGATATGTGTCAGCCGAAGCTCCGGTGTAGTAACATCTCCGGTATAACAGATTACAGTTCCAAGTCCGAACATCCGCTCCAGCAAAGTTGCCGTTAATTTTACATCCTGTACCTTATACATATAGCAGTCATTTTCTTCAATTTTGAATAAGCCTGCATCTACTGTAATTACACTTGGTTTGATGATATATTTGGTAAAGGTCCATGGCAGACCGAAAAAGAGTATTCTCTTGCGTTCTGTGTACTGGGCATCCTCATCAAAGTCCATCTGCATATCGTTTCTTTCCTCAATCATTTTTGCTCTCCTTCTCTTTGCATCACCTTATGATACCCTACTTTATCATATACTGAAAAATTTTTCAAATTTCAGAATATTGCGTCTTTATATTTTACCTTGAATTTTATATTTTATTATTATATGATAGTAAAAATGCCTAGATGACATTACTAAAAACATCATACAGGAGGAATCTTATGCGACACTTAATGAGTCCCCTCGATTTATCCGTAGAGGAGCTGGATCAACTGCTGGATTTAGCAGGTGATATTGAAAAAAATCCACAAAAATATGCACATGCCTGTGATGGCATGAAACTTGCAACCTGTTTCTATGAACCAAGTACCCGTACCCGTCTTAGTTTTGAAGCTGCCATGTTAAACCTTGGTGGTTCTGTTCTTGGTTTTGCCAGTGCAGACAGTTCATCCGCAGCAAAAGGTGAAAGTGTTTCCGATACTATCCGAATCATTTCCTGTTACGCAGATATATGTGCCATGCGTCATCCAAAGGAAGGTGCGCCTCTCGTAGCTTCCCAGAAATCTTCTATTCCAGTAATCAACGCCGGTGATGGCGGTCATCAACATCCAACCCAGACATTAACTGATTTATTAACCATTCGTTCTTTAAAAGGGAAATTAGACAATATGACAATCGGTTTATGCGGTGATTTAAAATTCGGCCGGACCGTGCACTCTCTGATTAATGCACTGATTCGTTATCCCGGAATCCGCTTCGTTCTTATTTCTCCGGAAGAACTTAAAATTCCGGACTATATCCGCGAAGACGTTCTGGTAAAAAATAATATTCCGTTTGAAGAAGTAACAAGACTGGATGATGCAATGCCAAAACTTGATATTCTTTATATGACCAGAGTGCAGAAGGAACGTTTCTTCAATGAAGAAGATTATGTCCGTCTGAAAAACTATTACATATTAGACAAGGAAAAAATGAAACTTGCCAAGGACGATATGTATGTTCTTCATCCACTTCCTCGTGTCAATGAAATATCCGTAGAAGTAGATGATGACCCAAGAGCTGCTTATTTCCGTCAGGCACAGTACGGTGTCTATGTGCGAATGGCTCTGATTCTTACACTATTAAAATGGAGGTAATCAATATGTTAAATATCAGTGGAATTCATGAAGGTTTCGTTCTCGACCATATCAAAGCCGGTATGAGCCTTTCTATCTATCACAATTTAAAGCTGGACAAGTTAGACTGTACCGTTGCCATTATCAAGAATGCCAAAAGCAATAAAATGGGAAAAAAAGACATCATCAAAGTCGAATGCCCGATTGATGCCTTAGACTTAGATATCTTAGGTTTTATCGACCACAATATTACCGTAAATATTATCAAAGGCGATAAAATCGTTGAGAAAAAGGAACTGCATCTTCCAAAGCAGGTAAAAAATGTAATCCGTTGCAAGAACCCACGCTGCATTACTTCCATCGAACAGGAATTAGACCAGATTTTCCTGCTCACAGATGAAAAAGAAGAAACCTATCGCTGCAAATACTGCGAAGAAATGTATACCGACTACGGTTTTCGTGCATGAGTAAAATTGTTAAAAAGTGCACAGGAACGAATTCCTGTGCACTTTTTATGAAACTATATAACTGCTTTTCTTTTCCCCTAGAAAAAACTTACAGTTTTATCTTTTTATCTTGTCAATTGTCCACAGATTTTCTCTACATCATAGTCTGGTGCCATATCTCTTGCCAGTTCATATATATTTTGAATTTTTTCCGGAGTTTCTTCTAGCATATCCGCAATTTCTTCTACAGATTTTCCTTTTTTCATTTTCTTTATTACAAGTGAAACTAAACTCTGCTCTATTCCATGCTCGACTCCTGCCTCAAATTCTGCTTTCCTTAATTTCTTTTCCTCTTCCTCTTTGTCATATTCAAATATACTCATAGCAATTACCTCCGCCTGATTTTTCCTAAGGAAATCTGCCAGAATATTTTCATGGATGCATTCTGCAACTGCTTTTTGTACAGCAGCATCTACTGGCATCTGTTCCGTAAAAACACGCACTTTTGCGACATAAATGGAATATTCCCTCAATATCTGGCACTGGGACATTAACTCCGTGTTGTGCCCCACATTCACATTAAATGTGGTAACAACAAGCTCCAAAGATGGATTGTCTGTTGCATGATAAAACGCATCTGACAGCCGTCTGGTACAACAATCCTCTATCGGCATGCTTCCGTTATAAAATACAATAAAATGGGGATTGGGAATTTTCTGTAATGCAGAAGAATATAGGGATTTCTTATCTACAAGCCTCTGGTATTCTGCTGCAATATAAAATAAATCCCGAAGCGGAATGTTCGGATTTATTGTGGATTGATGTTCATATAGATAAAGATTCATATCCAGAATAAAAGCCAGGTCATTCTTCATTCCCATATAAATAGCATTTTCTAAAGTTACAATTTCCAGTGCATCTGCATCCGTATAATTACTGCTATTAACCGCATTATAAAGCGACAGCAAAGCTTCCTTTTCCGAAAATAGCATGCGAAAAATAGTGTCCTTGAATTTACGGTTTGCTACCGGTGTGTTTTCATTTGTTTCTCTTGTCATAGGCAAGTCCTCCTTGTATGTGGCAGGAGAACCATTGCTACAAAATCCACTGCTGTACCTCTCCTGCTTTTTTGATTAATTAGTGAATAAAAGCATAGATAGATACAGAAATGTCATGTTCAAAATGAAACAAGATTTGAATAATAGAATTTGCTATTTCGATTGTATTAATGTATGCTTTTTTGTATTTTAACATATGTCGCATAATGGGACAAGATGGAAAAGTGCACAGGAACGAATTCCTGTGCATAATTATTAGCATATAGATAAAAGGAAGCAGCAGATTACTCTGCTGCTTCCTTTTATGTCATCGATATTATTACATAATATCAACGATTACTTTTTTGTTTTCTTTTGAGGCTGCTGCTTTCACAACAGAACGGATTGCCTTTGCAATACGTCCCTGCTTTCCGATTACCTTACCCATGTCGGACTGAGCTACGCGCAGTTCCAATACGATGGCTTTCTCGTTCTCTGTCTCTGTGACATTGACCTCATCCGGGTAATCTACAAGTGATTTTGCAATTACTTCTACTAATTCCTTCATAGGTACACCTCACTATTTTACGATACCGGTTGCTTTGAAGATACGGTTTACGGTTTCTGTTGGCTGTGCGCCGTTTGCTAACCATTTCTTAGCCAGTTCTTCATTTACATGGTACTCACTAGGATCCTTAGTTGGGTCATAAGTTCCAATCTCTTCGATGCATTTTCCATCTCTTGGGGAACGGGAATCTGCAACTACGATTCTATAGAAAGGAGCCTTTTTCTGTCCTAATCTTCTTAATCTGATCTTTACTGCCATTACTGTTTCACCTCCTTGAATTATGCTATCCTAAGCAAATGCTTATATGTTAAAAAGGAAACTTGAATTTTCCCATTTTACCACCGCGTCCACGTCCACCCATAAGTCCGGGCATCTGTTTCATCATTTTCTTCGCCTGTTCAAACTGCTTTACCAGACGGTTTACTTCACTGATATCTACCCCTGCACCTTTTGCAATCCGGTGCTTACGGCTCGGATTCAAAAGCGAAGGATTACTTCTTTCCTTCTTTGTCATGGAATAGATGATGGCTGTTGTACGTGCCATATTTTTCTCAGCTTCACCTTCATCAATATCCGGCATCTTTCCGCCGCCAAGTCCCGGCAGCATACCAAGAATATTTCCAAGACCGCCCATTTTCTTCATCTGTTCCATGGAAAGCAGATAATCATCAAATGTAAAGTCTGCTTTCTTCAGACGCTGCTGCATGTCTTTGGCTTTCTCTTCATCTATATCAATCTCGTTCTGTGCTTTTTCAATGAGTGTAAGCACATCGCCCATGCCAAGAATTCTACTTGCCATACGATCCGGATAGAACTGTTCCAAATCAGAAAGTTTCTCTCCCATACCAACATAAAGAATCGGTTTACCGGTTACTGCACGGATGGATAATGCCGCTCCACCTCTGGTATCACCATCTAACTTTGTCAGTACAACTCCATCAATTCCAATCTTCTCATCGAACGTTCCCGCCACATTTACGGCATCCTGTCCGGTCATGGCATCTACAACCAAAATGGTCTGTGCCACATCCACATTTTCTTTTATCTCAATCAACTCATCCATCATATCTTCATCTACATGAAGACGTCCGGCGGTATCTAAGATGACTACCTGATTGCCATTCTTTACTGCATGCTCTACTGCCGCTTTCGCAATATTTACCGGCTTATTCTTATCGCCCATGGAGAATACTTCAACTTCCTGCTTCTCTCCATTGATTTTCAACTGCTCAATAGCAGCCGGGCGATACACATCACAGGCTACCAGCAGTGGTTTCTTGCCCTTCTGCTTTAACTTACCTGCAATCTTAGCTGTTGTGGTGGTTTTACCAGCTCCCTGAAGACCTACCATCATAATAACGGTAATCTGCTGTCCCGGACGAAGTGCTATCTCCGTTGTTTCGGAACCCATGAGCCTGACCATCTCTTCATTTACAATTTTAATTACCATCTGTCCAGGATTCAGTCCGTTCATTACATCGGAACCAATTGCACGCTCCTGCACCGCTTTGGTAAACTGTTTTACTACTTTAAAGTTAACATCTGCTTCAAGCAGAGCCATCTTTACTTCTTTCAGTGCTGCCTTCACATCATCTTCCGTAAGCCTTCCCTTACTGCGAAGATTCTTAAATACATTTTGAAGTTTCTGTGAAAGACTGTCAAATGCCATATTACAGCTCCTCCAATATTTCTCCCGAAATTCTCTCTATTTCATCAATTACTGTATCCTTGCGTCCTGCCCGGAAGCTTTCCGCTAATTTGTTAATCTCTTCTACCTTCTGCTTCGTCTCTAAGAACTTCTTTACCAGATGAAGTTTCTCTTCATAGCCTTCCAGCATCTTATTGCACCGCTTAATCAGGTCATGTACACCCTGGCGACTGATGCCCTCGCAGGAAGCTATCTCGCCTAAAGATAAATCATTGAACACGAAATCTTCGTAGATTCTTCTCTGATGTTCATTGAGCAGCTCTCCATAAAAATCATATAAATAAGTCTGTTCTACTTTTTCTTCCATGTTCTCACTCCTTGCGACCTTAGCTATCATACTATAAAGGAAGCAGGGTGTCAAGTATTTTTTCTTGACACCCTGTTTTTTCTTCTATTACACTCGCTTTTCATTTTTCCGAATATTTGTTATACGCTCCTTTTTACGATTCATCAAGTAATTTCAGAGTTGCAAAGCCTGCTGCCGGCAGCTTCTTACGAATACTTTGTAACAGCAAAAAAGCCCTGATATCATCAAGGCTTTTTTCATGCAGGAGATGGGACTTGAACCCACACGATATTGCTACCACAGGCACCTGAAGCCTGCGCGTCTGCCAATTCCGCCACTCCTGCGAACAAATGATATTTTACCGTTTCAACGGTAATAAGTCAACCCCTATTTTTAATTTTTTCCCTTTTTTGAAAAAATATATAAAATTGGCAAAAATCGAAAAAAGTTAAAAATAAGCATTGACAATTGCCCCGGAATTTGTTACTATTTACAAGTCGTCATGAGACGTAAGTTCATACGGTATGCGGAAGTGTCGGAACTGGCAGACGAGCAAGACTAAGGATCTTGTAAGCATTGCGCTTGTGTGGGTTCAAGTCCCATCTTCCGCATTATTTAATGGAGCGGGAAGCCTGATAAATCAAGGCTTCCTGTTTTTTTGCTTATAACCAGATTTTAGTTACAGCATGTATCTACGCTTTAAAAATATTATGTAAAAAGCTTCTTTCGCCAGCCAAATACAACTCTGGAAAAAGAAGCTTTTACATTCTTTTCTACTCTTTTATTTTTGCATACACAACCTTCAACAGCTTATTGTGTGGATTCTCAATCGGGTTTAATTCAATGCTCCTAAACTTCTTTAAGAAGGTAGAAAGTTTACTGCACTGATAATTTCGTGGGTCAAAGCCCGGAATACGTTTGCTCAGATTGATTCCAAGCTCAGAAATATTAATCCAGCCATTTTCCTCTGCATTGCTCCGGATAATGGAGATTACCTCCTTTTCAATATCCGAAAGCTTCGGAAGGTTGTCATTGTCCCCGGCATCCTTTTCCGAAGATGCATTCGTATTTCTTCTTGTGGTAGCTGTGCGCTGTTTTTCCTCTGCTTCTTCTTTATTATAAAGTAAATCAAGATACTTGAAATTCTCGCAGGCATTTACAAAGGACTTCGGTGTCTTCTCCTCTCCCATTCCGATTACCATCATACCGGCTTCCTTTAAGCGCATGGCAAGTTTGGTAAAATCACTGTCTGACGACACCAGACAGAAACCGCTGACTTTGCCGGAATAAAGAATATCCATGGCATCTATAATCAATGCCGAATCAGAAGCACTTTTTCCTGCAGTATAATTACACTGCAATTCCGGTGTCAGAGCATACTCCTGCATATTTTTCATCCATGCAGATACGCTCGGATTCGAATAATCTCCATAAACCCGCTTATAAGTAGCCACCCCGTAATTGCTGACCTCATCCATAATTAGTTTCACATATTTATTGGATACATTTTCTGCATCAATCAGCACTGCTAATTTCGGTTGTTCATTCATACCATCTACGCTCCTATTTCTTTAAGTGTCCCGTCACTACTACACGAATCAGATTGGTGGTACCGGAAATACCCAATGGAATTCCAGCTGTAATAACCGCCAGATCTCCATGCTGTACATATCCATGCTGTTCTGCGGATTCCATTGCATTATTAAACAATGCTTCTGTATCCGTCTCTTCCTGTATCATAAGTGGTGTTACGCCCCAGGAAAGATTCATCTGATAATAACTCTTTTCCGATGGGGTACAGCCGATAATTGCACATTTCGGACGATATCTTGAAATCATGCGGGCAGTCTTGCCGGATTTGGTTACCGTAACAATTGCTGCCGCATTGATGTCAATGGCAGTCATACAGGTTGCATGGGAAATGGCATCTGTTACATCCGGATTATCAATCTTCTCCAGCTGGCGGAAACGTTTCTCATAATCAATATCATTTTCTGTATATTCCGCAATCTCTGTCATGGTTTTTAATGCCTCCACCGGATATTTCCCGGCAGCAGTCTCACCAGACAGCATAATTGCACTGGTTCCATCATAAATAGCATTGGCAACATCGGTTGCTTCTGCTCTGGTCGGGCGTGGATTCTTCATCATGGAATCCAGCATCTGGGTTGCCGTAATAACAACCTTTTCTGCATGGTAAACCTTTTTTATAATTTTCTTCTGAATTGCCGGAACTTCACGAATCGGAATCTCCACTCCCATGTCTCCTCTGGCAACCATAATGCCATCTGACACTGCCAGAATCTCATCAATATTATCTACACCCTGACGGTTTTCGATTTTAGAGATAATCTTAATGTCATTGCAGCCCTGCTCTGCCATAATTTTCCGTAACTGCAGCACATCATCTGCACAGCGTACAAAAGATGCTGCAATAAAATCTACACCCTGCTCAATTCCAAATAGAATATCGGAGCGGTCTTTCGGGCTGATATAAGGCATGGACAGATTTACATTCGGTACATTAATTCCTTTGCGGTCTGAAATCACACCACCATTTTCTACTTTACAGGTAATCTCAGTTTCTGTTACATTGGTTACCAGCATTTCAATCAGTCCATCATCAATCAGAATTCTGGTTCCGGCTTTGACATCATGCACCAAATCCTTGTAAGTAATAGAGACCCGCTCTTTATTTCCCATAATATCATTGGTGGTAAGTTTAAAGGTATCTCCCGGAAGCAGTTCTGCTCTGCCACCCTCCAGCTGTCCAATCCTGATTTCCGGTCCACTGGTATCAAGAAGAATCCCAACCGGTCTGCCCAGTTCCTTACGCATCCTTTTTACACGATCCATGGTTACTTTATGTTCTGCCTGTGAGCCGTGGGAAAAGTTAATTCTCGCCACGTCCATTCCATTTTCCATTAACTGTTTTAATACTTCATCATCCTTTGTTGCCGGTCCTAATGTACATATAATTTTTGTCTTTCTCATATTCTGTCCTTTCCTGCTACAAGCCCTCTATCTTCTTTTATTCCTTTATACTTCTTTCGTCTTTTCCTGTTCCTCTTTAGAAGAAGTCTCATCTTCTCTGCCATGATGCTCATACCACCAGCATGCAGCAACTGCTGCCGCTACCATAACGCCCATAAGCGCTACTACAATATCCTGTGCCATATTTTATTATCCTCCTATCACAGTTATGACCTGATATTGTACGCAAAGAAACCTATGCTCCTCTGCGCACAGGTAAATTGCTTCTAACTTGTGATAGTCAGCCCTTCGCTCCATCCTGATGATGGATATAGCCTATAATGACACGCCTGCTGTCCAAAACATCCTTTGATTTCCGTAATTCAAAGTTCCAGCCGTCTTTTGCCTGATTTTCAGGCAATACTGCTTCCAGTGATAATGCGGCTCCTTCCAAATCGCTGTTTTTCTCCGACAGTCTGCGGTATCCCGCTGCAATCCTGCCGGTCTCCCGAGTTCCCAAAAGTTCTTCGGTACAGCTCTCTGATGGTCTGGATAAATGTGCTACCTGTGTGAAATTCTGGTTCGCAGTATCTTCACATGCAAAGGAAGAATCTATGTTGATATTTTCAACATACATTCCTGAAACCGTCATAATAACAGCCACTATGAGACTTATCAGCTTTTTCTTTAAACCTGTTATCCTCATTGTATTCTCCCTGCTTACTGCGTAACTGCGAAAACACGCTTTACAGGAAAGCAATTTCCTGTAAAGATAAAAACTGGCAGGAGTAACTCCTGCCAGTTGCGTTGCTACCCGTCTGCTTACGCTCATTATAAGCATTTCGCTATTGAAATGCAAGAAACGAATAGGCAATTATTCTTTTTTTACATAATCTTTACTTATTAACGGTCGGATACGACACCAAGTTCCAAAAGTCTTCTTTTTGCCTGCTGCTGATTCTGAAACTGTATGCCTGTAATGCCAAGCTTTTCTGCTGCCTCTATGTTTTCCGGACGGTCATCTATGAATACACATTCCTGTGGCACTAAGTGGTATCTGTCAAGCAGCAGGTTATAAATTTCCGCTTCCGGCTTGATGCACTTCACCTGATAGGAAAAGATTGCTCCGGTAGTCTCCTTTTCAAAAGAAAGTTCTTCTGTTGCTTTTTCATAAGTGCTCTTTGGAAAATTAGATAATATATAGGTATGATATCCATTTTCCTCAAGGCTTCTGATCCACCGCACCGTATATGGATAAGTACGAATCGTCTCTCCTACATGGTCATAAAAGAGTCTTATTTCTCTTTCATAATCCGGTGTTTCCTTGATGCATGCAGCAATAATCTCTTCATCCGGCTTTGCCCCCCGGTCGAATTCATTCCAGGTTACGGAACGGACGGTAGCATCCGCCACACATTCAAAAGTTTCCCCCTCAAAACCGAGCTTATGAAATACTTCTTCCCAGCAAAAGTCTACCAGCACTTTTCCTACGTCAAAGATTACATTTTTTATCATCACGATCTGCCTTTATTCTTAACGATAAATGATATCATTCTTCCCGGTCCGTTAGAAACCATGGTAATCGGATATCCAATCTGTTCTTCAATGAATTCTACATATTTACGGCAGTTTTCCGGAAGGTCTTCGTATTTCTTAATTCCACGGATATCTGTCTTCCAGCCCGGAAGGTTCTTTAATACAGGTTTTGCTTTTTCAAGCTTTGTAGTTACAGGGAAGTCTGTGGTTACTTCTCCGTCGATTTCATATCCTACGCAAACCGGAATCTCATCTAAATATCCTAAAACATCTAACACGGTAAATGCTACATCGGTAGTTCCCTGCATGCGGCAGCCATATTTACTTGCCACACAGTCAAACCATCCCATACGTCTTGGACGTCCTGTGGTTGCGCCGAATTCTCCGCCGTCTCCACCGCGTTTTCTTAATTCATCTGCTTCTTCGCCAAAGATTTCGCTGACGAATGCGCCTGCACCAACAGCAGAAGAATATGCTTTACATACAGTAACAATTTTCTTAATCTCATATGGTGGGATTCCTGCTCCGATTGCACCATATGCAGCCAATGTAGAAGAAGATGTTACCATTGGATAAATTCCGTGATCCGGGTCTTTTAAGGTTCCAAGCTGTCCCTCTAAGAGAATGTTCTTTCCTTCTTTGATTGCCTTATCAAGATATAAAGAAACATCACAGACATACGGAGCTACCATATCACGGTACTCATGTAATGTATTTAACAGCTCTGCCTTGTCCAGTAATGGTTTGTGGTACATATACTCTAACATAATATTTTTCATTTCACAGATACGGTCTACCTTTTCTGTTAAAGTATCTTCATCGAAAAGTTCACTTACCTGGAAACCGATTTTTGCATATTTATCTGAATAAAATGGTGCAATACCTGACTTGGTAGAACCGAATGATTTCTTTCCAAGACGCTCCTCTTCGTACTGATCAAAAAGCACATGATACGGCATAACAATCTGTGCACGGTCAGAAACCAAAAGCTTAGGTGCCGGTACATTACGGTCTGTAATAGACTTCATCTCATTGAAAAGCTTCGGGATATCAAGTGCAACACCATTTCCGATAATACTTGTGGTATGTCCGTAGAACACTCCTGATGGAAGGGTATGTAATGCAAATTTTCCGTAATCATTTACGATAGTATGTCCTGCATTTGCACCACCCTGGAAACGGATAATAATATCTGCTTCCTTTGCAAGCATATCAGTAATCTTGCCTTTTCCTTCATCTCCCCAGTTTGCACCAACTACTGCTGTAACCATTTTTATTTCCTCCTTATAATAAGAAATATGTTCTTCTCGCTGCTCGCGTAACTATGAGAAACACGCTTTACGAGCTACTCGCGGAGCGTTTTTTACTTTACAGGAAAGCAATTTCCTGTAAAGCAAAAAAGAACCGGTGTAAAAACCAGTTCTCTGCTTCTTACTTTCTGATTATACCGAATCAGATATTATAAGTAAAGTCAATATTCCTTATACTCGACATAAGTTTTACTTATGTTGCAGTAATTTCAACAATTTTTCTGCTGCTGCAGTCAACGGAACCCTGTCATCTGAAACAATACAGAACTGTCTGGCAGGAATCTTCTTATTAAATGTAATCTGAAACAGTTCCCCCTTTTCAATTTCTTCCTGGGCAAAGTCCCTGACCACATTTGCTATGCCAAGGCTCCTTTTCGCAAACTGTATCAGCATATCGCTGGTGGCAAGTTCTATCTCCGGATGAATCACAACGCCTTCTCCCAGCAGAAATTCCTCTACATATTTTCTGGTAGAGGTATTTCCCTCCAGGCACATAACCGGCAGATGTTCCAATTCTTTATAGCTTAATTTACCGCCCTTTAAATATTCAAATTTTCGTCCTGCCACAAAGACATCTTCTATCTCACGCACCGGAATCACATGCATATTCTTCGTTGTCTCCATGGGCGTGCTGACTACACCAAAATCAATTCTGCCGCTCTGCAGATATTTCAGTGTCTCCGGTGTCGGTGCATTGGTAACTGTAATTCTGATTTTCGGATACTGCTCATGAAACTGTTCCAGATAAGAAAGCAGATAAAACTGCAGTGTCATATCGCTGGCTCCGATACATACTTCTCCGCTGGTCAGCTCCTGCATTTCAAGGAATTTGCGTTCGCCTTCCCGGATGGTCTCATAGCCCCGCTGCACATAGCCGTAAAGTGTCTGCCCCTCTGCAGTCAGACGCACCCCTCTGGATGTCCGCATGAAAAGGGTGGTTCCCAGTTCCCGCTCCAAATTACGGATTGCCTGGGACACTGCCGGCTGTGAAACATTCAGTTCTTCTGCTGCCAATGTAATACTGTGAAGTTTTCCTACATAATAAAAAAATTTGTAATATTCTAAATTCGTATTCATGAGCGAATTATACCATAATTAAATTGATTTTTACATTGTCATTTTTATTTTACCAATGTATACTAATCCCGTTTCCAAAGAATATAGTACTTTTTTCTCATATAGTGCAGAACATTTCTGCAAAAAATTATGAAAGGAGCTTATAATTATGACGAAAGATATGACAACCGGAAATCCACTGAAATTAATTCTTTTCTTCTCACTTCCTGTATTGTTCGGAAATCTGTTCCAGCAGTTCTACAGTATGGTAGATACCATCATTGTAGGACAGTTTTTGGGAGAAGATGCCCTGGCTGCTGTAGGTGCAACCGGTTCTATTATGTTTCTGGTACTTGGTTTTGCATCCGGACTTGCCAGGGATTCGGTGTTATGGTATCACAGGCTTTCGGTGCAAAGGATGAAAGCCGTTTAAAGCATATTGTTGCTTTATCCTTCCTCTTAACCATAATCATTTCCGTGGTTCTTACCGCATTGACTGTTACTACTTCCCGGGAGCTTTTAATCTTTATGAACACACCGGATAATATTCTTGATATGGCAGACTCTTATATCCGGGTTATCTTCTGGGGTATCATTACCAGTATGATGTACAATGTTGTTTCCGGAATTTTAAGAGGTGTTGGTGACAGCAAGACTCCATTATACTTCCTGCTGTTTTCCTCCGCTCTTAATATTGTGCTGGATTTATTCTGTATTGTAACTTTAAAATTAAATGTTGCAGGTGCTGCATATGCCACCGTAATCTCACAGGGTATTTCCGCTGTTCTCTGTCTTATTTATATGTACCGTAAATTCACGATTCTCCGCACCAGAAAAAGTGATTACTACATCGACCGCGTGACAACCGCCCAGATGATGGGACTTGGTATCCCGATGGCTTTGAACTACTCTCTGATAGCTGTTGGTTCCATGATTCTTCAGTCTGCAGTAAATGTATTTGGTTCCAGTGCTGTTGCAGCCTTTACTGCTGCATCCAAGGTAGAACAAATTTCTACCCAGCCAATGCCAGCTCTTGGAACCACAATGTCTACTTACTGTGGTCAGAACTTAGGTGCCGGAAAATACGAACGCATCTTCGATGGCATGAAGAAGGCCTTTGGAATCGCCCTTGGAACTGTTGCAATTGCTGCATTCATCTGTACTGTATTTGGCCGTTCCATTGTTTCCCTTTTCTTAAGCGAACCGACGGAAGCCATTTACAGTTATGCCACACAGTACTTAAATACCATCAGCTGCTTTTTCTTCTTTCTTGCTCTTATTTACCTTTATCGTACTTCTTTGCAGGGACTTGGAAAAGGTATCATGCCTATGGTCAGCGGTATCTTTGAAATGATTTGCCGTGTCGGTGTCGTATGGCTCCTTTTAAATCCATATGGATACTGGTCAGTCCGTCTGGCAAGCCCGGTAGCATGGATTGGTGCCGGTGTACCACTTATGATTTCCTATCTTGTTTGGAAGAACCGGAAAAAGAAACAGCTCTGCAGTCAGGCTGTATAAAATCCTGAGCCTGCAATGCTGCAGCACGCAGAAAAGAAGCCCCATCCTCTGAATCATCAGACGATGGGGCTTCTACTTATTTACGCGAGTAGCTCGCAAAGCGTGTTTCTCGTAGTTTACTTATTACTTATTTCATATTCCAGTTTATGCAACCGGATTTCCGCACTTGGTACAAAACTTATTTCCAGCTACAAGCGGAGCACCACATTTACTGCATACCGGCTGTACTGGCTGCTGTGGCGGCATTGGCTGTCCCTGGAACTGTCCCTGCTGCTGTGGCGGCATTGGCTGTCCCTGGAACTGTCCCTGCTGTGGTGGCACATTTCCATACATATTCTGCTGTGGCATTCCCTGATATCCGTTCATCATTTTCTGTCTGATTAATGGTTTCTCAGCTTGAAGTACGTTGATAATAATCAACAGATCCAACACTACAATTGCCAGAATAAACAATATATTAAATATAAATCCGGCTGTAACTTTCGCTGTACAGTAATTATCTGTTGCTTCCTTATTTACTCCGACGCAAAGTGCAATCCAGAAAATAAAGTCAACAACTGCACAGCTTCCGGATGCGATTGCAGCAATTTTGTCTTTTAATACGCTCTTTAAGCACCAGAGAGCCAGCATAGCGATTGGAAGCAACAGCATTATAATGCAGATTACTTTTGGATCTGTTACACTTTCACCCTCTATCTTAATACCTGTCATAGCTTTAAAAGCGCTGATTTTAATATTTCCATATCCTGCACAGGATACCATAAATGATGGCACAAAGAAAAATACCATTAATAAAATAGATAACAGACGAATGATATTTTTCACATGAATGTGCTTTGTAAAATCATTTCCAGAATTCATTTCCTTCTCCTTTAGTTTCCAAACTGAGTTAAATTATCAGTTACTTCGTAAGTATAATCAACCTTCTGAGTTACAACCAGATCATTAAACATCTGTGCCCCATCTGTATAACCATCAACATTATACCATCCGTCATCATACTCTAAATCAGTATATCCTTCGATATCACCGTATGTATTGAAACTCTGGCTTCCATCAGATAATGCCATTATATTTGTATATTTTACCGGGAAGTATACAACAGTTGGCTCAAATGCACTTTCTGCACTGGTTACAGTTGTCGAAAATACCAGATAAAGGACGTTCGTATCACCCCATGTATCACTGTTTTTTGCAACCAGATAATAAGAACCTTCATAACTGAATCCGGAATTTCCAATATAGGAATTGTTATTTGCAAAATATGCATCTAACGCATCTGTTGCTTCATTTTTCATGGAATCCAGATTGTCTGCTGAAATATCTGCAGCAGATGTTACATAAGAATCTACTCCGGATACAGTATATTCTTTTGATGTCTGTGTGAATTTGTAACCATTTGCCAATGCATTCTCTTCTGATTCATCAACTGTTAAAGTTACGGTATCTCCGACATCAAGACTGTCATAATCTTCAAAATTGAACCACAGATAACGTAAGTAATCATCATCTGAATTATTGGTCCAGTCTGGATATACATAAGGTGGTGTTCCTGAGAAGGTTACCTCGATATCTTCAAACGGATCAACTTCTTTTACTTCTTCCAGTCCTTCTACTGTAAATTCCTGTTCTTTGGAAAGAATTTTAACTCCTGCTTTTTTCTCATAATCTTCATTCCATGAAGCAGTAACGGTTACCACATCACCATTTGACAGGTCTGAATCCGGTTTCACATCAAAAGTAATACTGTCAATCAAATCCCAATTACTACTTCCCATCAAATCTGTGAGGTCACTCCAGTCAAGGTCATCAAGAGATTTTACATTTTTAAGTTTCTTTCCCTGTGCCTTGATAACAGCTTCACTGAATCCGGTCTCGTCAAAATCAACATATGCTGTTCCCGCTGTTTCATATCCGTTATACTCTACAGAAATATAATCGTTGATATTTACTTTCTTTTTCTGATTCTTCACTACCACAAGTGCAACAATTGCAACTACTACAACTGCAATGACTGCAATAAGCAATGCCCATAACTGTTTCGTCATCTTAAATGGTTTCTTAGGCGGGCGTGCCTGCTGTGGCTGTCCCTGGAACTGTCCCTGCTGCGGCTGACTCTGGAACTGTCCTTGCTGCGGCTGTTCCTGTACCGGTGTTTCTGTTCTGCCGGCTGTTCCTGTACCGGTGCTTCCTGCTCTGCCGGCTGTTCCATCTCCCCTTTTAATTTCTGGCCACAATTTGGGCAAAAATCTGCATCATCACCCACTTGTGTGCCACAATTACCACAAAATGCCATTTTCATTTTCCTCCTTCGTTTTACCATGATATGTTACTTGCTTTTATACATTAACAAGTTAAACTATTTCAATTCTACACAATATTTTGTGGTTGGTCAATCAATTTTACCAAGAATTTACACTTTAAATCCTATAATTTTCTTGCACAGGCAAGTGCTAATGCTCCCGGTCCGATATGGCAGGATACATTTAAAGAAAGCGGATCCATCATAATGTCTGTAATCCCAAATTCTGCTTCCACTTCTTTGCGGAATTCCATCGCTGCACTTATATCTCCAGTGTATGCAATACAAAGCTGCATCTCATCCTGACACTCCTTAAAGCGGGATGCATAGTCATCTTTTACTGCTTTTATCATAATGCTTTTTGCCTGCTTTACCGTTCTGGCTTTTGCAAAAGCATCCAGCTTTTCACCCTGAATCTGTAATACCGGTTTTAATTTCAACAATGTTCCCAGTGCTGCTGCTGCCGGTGTAATTCTTCCACCTTTTTTCAGATAGTAAAGGGTATCTACCATGATATAAATGCTGGACTGGAATTTTGCATCCTCTAAAATATCTTTAATCTCTTTTCCGCTCTTGCCACTCTCTGCCAGCCTGATTGCATCAAATACGGACTGTTTCTGTGTTACAGAAATTCTCTGATTGTTTACTACAAAAACCCTGCCCTCATACTCTTCATCTGAAGATAATGCTGTTGCTGTCTCACAGGAACTGCTCAATCCACTGGATAAAGGAATGTATACTATTTCATCATATTCTTTTAAAAGCTCATCCCAACGGTCTGTAAGGTCTCCTACTGCCGGCATGGATGTTGAAATCTCTGCTCCATCTGTCAGATGCTCATAAAATGTATCCTGTGTCAGATTGATATCCTCAAACAGTGTTTCACCATTTATAAAAAAAGGCATTGGTAATACGCTAATCCCTAACTGCTGCGCTTCTGCCTGACGAATTCCACTGGAACTGTCTGTAAGAATAACTACCTTTCCCATTTTTCTTCCTCCTTGCTGTTCAGACTTCATGTTACACAATGAAATAATTGTAACATATTTTGCAAATCAAAACAACTGCCCCCAAAAAACTAACATCAGGAAAAAAACTGCATAGTAAAACTCCTGACTGCATTATCCGCAGCCAGGAGCTCTCTATCCTTACTTTTCAGTAATATATTTTATTTTCTTATTACATCATTCCCATACCTGGGTTTCCTGCCGGCATTGCAGGAGCATCTTCTTTGATATTTGCTACAACAGATTCCGTTGTAAGTAATGTAGATGCTACAGATGTTGCATTCTGCAAAGCACTTCTTGTAACCTTAACCGGGTCAAGGATACCAGCTTCTACCATATCTACATATTCTTCTGTTGCTGCATTAAATCCGATACCAGGAGCGGACTCTTTTACTTTATTAATAATAACTGCACCTTCAAGACCTGCATTTGCGGAAATGTAATACAATGGAGCCTCCAATGCTTTTAAGATAACCTTTGCACCGGTCTTCTCATCACCTTCCAATGTCTCAGCAAGCTTTGCAACCTCTTTGGATGCATGGATGTATGCAGAACCGCCACCTGCGATGATTCCTTCTTCGACTGCTGCTCTTGTTGCATTCAAAGCATCTTCCATACGAAGTTTTGCTTCTTTCATTTCTGTCTCTGTTGCAGCACCAACACGGATAACTGCTACGCCGCCTGCCAGTTTTGCAAGTCTTTCCTGTAATTTTTCTTTATCAAATTCAGATGTTGTCTCTTCAAGCTGTGCACGAATCTGGCCGATTCTTGCCTGGATTTCTTCTTTATTTCCTTCACCATCAACGATAACGGTGTTCTCTTTCTTAACCTTAACAGATTTTGCACGGCCAAGCTGTGCCATAGTAGCATCTTTTAATTCCAGACCAACTTCTTCTGAAATTACCTGACCACCGGTAAGGATAGCGATATCTTTTAACATTTCTTTTCTTCTGTCGCCATATCCTGGAGCTTTTACTGCTACAACGTTAAATGTTCCACGCAGTTTATTTACAATCAATGTAGTTAAAGCTTCACCCTCGATATCTTCAGCAATGATAAGAAGTCTGGAACCGGACTGAACAATCTGTTCTAACAGTGGAAGGATTTCCTGAATGTTGCTGATTTTCTTATCGGTAATTAAGATGTACGGCTCATCTAAAACTGCTTCCATCTTATCCATATCTGTGCACATATATGCGGAAATGTATCCACGGTCAAACTGCATACCTTCTACCAGGTCAAGCTCTGTCTGCATGGTCTTGCTCTCTTCAATGGTAATAACACCATCATTGGAAACTTTTTCCATTGCATCTGCTACCATGTTGCCAACGCTTTCATCACCTGCGGAAATAGATGCAACTTTTGCAATCTGGTCTTTTCCGGTTACTTTAGAAGACATTGCTGCGATTGTTTCAACTGCTTTTTCAGTTGCTTTCTTCATACCACGTCTTAAAACGATTGGGTTTGCACCAGCCTCTAAGTTCTTCATTCCTTCCTGAATCATTGCCTGTGCAAGAACGGTTGCTGTTGTAGTACCATCACCAGCAACGTCATTGGTCTTGGTTGCTACTTCTTTTACAAGCTGTGCGCCCATATTTTCGAATGCATCTTCCAATTCGATTTCTTTTGCAATGGTAACACCATCATTTGTGATTAATGGAGCGCCATATGATTTATCCAGTACAACGTTTCTTCCTTTGGGTCCGATTGTTACTCTGACTGTATTTGCCAGTTTATCAACTCCAGCCTCTAATGCTGTTCTGGCTTCTGTTCCATATTTGATTTCCTTTGCCATAATTTCTTACCTCTTTCTTCTATTTTCCTATTTTATTATTTGTTTTATTTACCAATTATCAATTCGATTATTCTACTACTGCAAGAATATCATTCTGCTTTACGATGATATATTCTTCGCCATCCAGTTTTACTTCTGTTCCGGCATATTTAGAATAAATAACCTTCTGTCCTTCTTTTACCTGCATGGTAACTTCTTTGCCATCTACCACTCCGCCAGGACCAACTGCGATTACTTCTGCTTCCTGTGGTTTCTCCTGTGCAGCACTTGCTAAGATAATTCCGGATTTGGTTTTTTCCTCTGCTTTTAACTGTTTTAATACAACTCTGTCTGATAATGGTACTAATTTCATGATTCATTGCCTCCTTGATTCGGTCTCTTTGTTTTCTTTCTTTTTTATTAGCACTCATTCAAACCGAGTGCTAACTGATAGTCATATAATAGTTTCTGCGTCTCTTTTTCGCAAGCCTGACCATTTTTTATTTTTCTCTTGTTTCCTTATATTTACTCTTAATATCTCGTTTTTTCTCTCGTTTTCTCACTTTCTGTAATTTGTAACGATTTAATACTTTTTTTAGATTTGTTTATGAAATCAGTCCAAAATGCTCCAATCCCTTATAAATGCCGTCTTCGTGCAATGGTGCTGTGATATAATCCGCTGCTTCTTTTGCTGCTTTGGTACCATTTCCCATGGCAATTCCATGCTGCACATGCTTTAACATTTCCACATCATTGATACTGTCTCCAAATGCATAGGTATCTTCTTTCTCAATACCAAGAAGCTCACAGGTTTTTTCGATGCCGGACGCTTTGGAAAATCCTTTTGGAACAAACTCTGCACATGCCGCATCATGCACCAGCGGTGTGAAATTCTCTTCCAGATGGGAAAGTACCTTAAGATAAGTATCATCCGGTGTGGAGCAGGAAAACTTACTGATTTCCATAATTGCTTCATTTCCCGTTACCGGCAGCAAATCCTCTCCCAATGTCTCTTTTAGTTTCAAGCCATAAGGGTCTTCTTCAAATTCTTCCAGATCCATATACAAATTCCGGCTTCCCTCATATACCGTAGGAATTCCATACTCTTTTAATATATGTATGGTATCCTCTATCAATTCCTGTTCTAATTTTTTATAAAAAAGTGTTTTTCCATCCATCTCTATCCAGGTACCGCAGCCTGCCACAATTCCGTCGAATCCCAGTGTCAGCAATCTTTCATCCTGAATAAATGCTCTGGTTCTTCCGCTGCAGAGAAATGCCAGATGTCCATTTTCCCGCAGCTTCCGGATTGCTTCCTTTGTGCTCTCCGGTATCACAAAATGCTCGTCCCACAATGTTCCATCAATATCAAAAAATACTGCTTTCCTGCTCATTCTCTTTATGTCCTTTCGCTGTTTTCTTCTCGCTCTTTTTGTCACAAGGGTTATTTTATGCCCCAAAAGCAGAATGTGTCAACCACGAAAAAGCCGCCTGCCACAGCTCACCCTCCGGTGCACCATAGTCAGACGACTTTCTTCTATCATTATATTGTAATTTTCATTACTGTACGGAAAGATAAGAATATCCCATCAGACTTTCGTCTACTTCACGGGCTGCTTCTCTTCCTTCACGGATTGCCCATACAACCAGGGACTGTCCACGATGCATATCTCCTGCTGTAAAGACATTTTCCACATTGGTCTTGTAATGACCGGCTTCTGTTGCCACATTGGTTCTGGCATTTAAGTCTACGCCGAATGCTTTGGCAATGTAATCTTCTGTTCCAAGGAAGCCTGCTGCAATCAGAACCAGATCACAATCTAACTTGCTTTCGGAGCCCGGTACTTCCACCATCTGCATCCGTCCGGTCTTTTCATCCTTTTTGCCCTCTAATTTTACGGTTTTTAATCCGCAGAGCTTACCGTTCTTGTCTTTTAAGAACTCTTTTACGGTTGTCTGGTAAATACGAGGGTCGGAACCGAACATGGCAATTGCTTCTTCCTGACCGTAGTCTGTCTTGCAGACTCTTGGCCACTCCGGCCATGGGTTGTTCTCTGCACGCTCATCCGGTGCTTTTGGCATCATTTCAAGCTGGATGACACTGGCTGCGCCGTGACGGATAGAAGTTCCGACACAGTCATTTCCGGTATCTCCACCACCGATGATAACTACTTTCTTTCCCTTGGCAGAAATATATTTGTTATCTTTAAGCTCGGAATCTAAAAGGCTCTTGGTAGTTGCCTTTAAGAAATCTACTGCAAAGTAAATGCCTTCTGCATCTCTGCCCGGAGCTTTGATGTCTCTTGGATTCTTTGCTCCACAGGCTAAGATGACACGGTCATATTCTTTTAAGAGTTTTGCCGGCTTGATGTCTTTTCCAACATTGGTATTGGTAATAAACTCGACACCCTCTTCTTTCATTATATTAATCTTACGGTCAATAACCCATTTTTCCAGCTTCATATTCGGGATTCCATACATCAAAAGTCCACCGACACGGTCATCTCTTTCAAATACGGTAACGGAATGTCCTCTTTTATTCAACTGGTCTGCTGCTGCAAGTCCGGCAGGACCGGAACCGATGATTGCAACCTTCTTTCCGGTACGGACTCTTGGAGGTTTTGCTGCAGCATATCCTTTTTCATAGGCATTTTCAATGATTCCATGCTCATTTGCCTTACAGGTTACCGGGTCTTCCCAGTGTCCACAGGTACAGGCTGCTTCACAAAGTGCCGGACATACTCTTGAGGTAAATTCCGGGAAGTTGTTGGTCTTGGTCAGACGGTTATATGCCTGCTCCCAGTTGTTGGTATACAAAAGGTCATTCCACTCCGGTACCAGATTATGCAGCGGACATCCGCTGGTCATTCCCATGATATTCATACCAGCCTGGCAGAACGGCACGCCGCAGTTCATACAACGTGCTGCCTGTACTCTTTGTTTCTCTTTTGAGAGAGGGGTATGGAACTCGTTAAAGTTCTTGATACGCTCCTTTGGTGCAACCGCTGCTGCATTCTCTCTGTCATATTCCATAAATCCTGTTGGTTTTCCCATTTTGCGTCCCCTCCTTAATTTCTTGTATTCGCATAAAATGCTTCAATCTGTGCCTGTTCGGAAGACAATCCTTTTTCTTCCATCTGAACAATTGCCATTAACATACGGTTATAATCGTATGGAATTACTTTCTTGAACTTCGGCAGATACTCACTGAAGTTATCTAAGATTTCTTTTCCCTTTTCAGAATTGGTCAAAGCTACGTGTTCTTTAATCATATCTTTTAATTCCATAACATCATATTTGTTTCCGACTTCTTCTGAGAATACCATTTCCTTATTGATTCTGGTATAAAGGTCGTTGTCCTCATCTAATACATAAGCGATACCACCACTCATTCCGGCTGCAAAGTTTTTACCAGTCTTACCAAGGATAACCACACGGCCACCGGTCATGTATTCACATCCATGGTCACCGACACCTTCTACTACTGCAGAAGCTCCGGAATTTCGTACGCAGAAACGTTCTCCTGCCACACCACTGATAAATGCTTTACCACTGGTTGCACCGTAAAGTGCTACGTTACCGATGATAATATTTTCATCCTTCTTATATTTCACACCTGCCGGAGCGTAGACAACCAGTTTTCCACCAGAAAGTCCTTTTCCGAAGTAATCGTTGGAATCTCCTACCAGCTCTAAGGTAAGTCCCTTTGGAATGAATGCGCCAAAGCTCTGTCCGCCGGCACCGGTACATTTTACGATAAAGGTATCTTCCTCTAAAGTATCGTCATATTTCTTTGTAATCTCGGAACCAAAGATGGTACCAAAGGAACGGTCTGTATTGCTTACTTCTACATCAATGCTTCTCTTCTGTTTCTTATCCAGTGCAGAAGAAAGCTGTTTTAACAGTACAGTTTCGTCCTTGGTCTTCTCCAGTTCGAAATCGTATACATGTTTTGGATCAAATGTAACTTTCTCCTTTGGTCCTGCAAACGGGTTATTCAAAATCTTGGAAAGGTCGATTTCTTTTTCCCGGTCTGTCAAATCCTCTCTTACCCGGAGAAGGTCACTTCTTCCTACCATTTCATCAATGGTACGGCAGCCTAACTTCGCCATGATTTCTCTTAATTCTTCTGCAATAAACCGCATGAAGTTTTCTACATATTCCGGTTTTCCCGCGAAACGTTTCCGAAGCTCCGGATTCTGTGTTGCGATTCCGGCAGGGCAGGTATCCAGATTACATACACGCATCATCACGCATCCCATGGTTACCAGCGGTGCAGTTGCAAATCCGTACTCTTCTGCTCCAAGCAATGCAGCAATTGCTACATCACGGCCGCTCATCAGCTTACCATCTGTCTCGATTCTTACCTTATTACGAAGTCCGTTCATAATCAGAGTCTGGTGTGTCTCTGCAAGTCCAAGTTCCCAAGGAAGTCCTGCATTATGGATAGAACTGCTTGGTGCTGCACCGGTACCACCGTCATATCCGGAAATCAATACTACCTGCGCTCCTGCTTTGGCAACACCGGCTGCGACTGTACCCACACCTGCTTCTGATACCAGTTTTACGGAAATTCTTGCATCACGGTTGGCATTCTTCAAATCGTAAATCAACTGCTCCAAATCCTCGATGGAGTAGATATCATGATGAGGTGGCGGCGAAATCAAGGATACACCCGGTGTGGAAAGTCTTGTCTTTGCAATCCAAGGATATACTTTCTTGCCCGGAAGGTGTCCACCTTCACCAGGTTTTGCACCCTGTGCCATCTTAATCTGAATCTCTTCTGCACTGACTAAGTAACGGCTGGTTACACCAAACCGGCCGGACGCTACCTGCTTGATTGCAGAACATCTGTCTAAGCTTGTATGTTTACTTGCGATACGGTCCGGATCTTCTCCACCCTCACCGGTATTGGATTTACCATGTAAATGGTTCATGCAATTGCCAGTGTTTCATGGGCTTCCTTGGAAATAGAACCATAGGACATCGCACCTGTTTTAAATCTTGTTACAATAGAATCTACGCTTTCTACTTCTTCAATTGGAACACCTTTTTTCGGGAAATTGAAATCCATCAGTCCACGAATATTTGCATCACGCTCTTCGCTGTTCACAAGATCTGTGTACTGTTTGAAAAGGTTGTAATCTCCACGTTTGGTTGATTCCTGCAGAAGATGGATGGTTGCCGGATTGTAAAGATGGCTGTCTGCGCCACTTCTCATCTTGTGACGTCCCTTGCTGTCTAAAGTAAGGTCTGTCTCTAATCCCAATGGATCATAGGCTGCAGAATGCAGAGTATCTACATCTTTTGCAATGTCTTCCAGTGTAATTCCACCGATACGGCTTACGGTATTTGTGAAATATTTATCAATTACTGCGGAGTCAATACCAATTGCCTCAAAAATCTTAGAACCCTGATAAGACTGAATGGTTGAAATACCCATTTTGGAAGCAATTTTTACGATACCACTGATAATTGCCTGATTGTAATCATGGATTGCTGCATAGTAATCCTTGTCTAACATATGCTCGTCTACTAACTGCTTTACGGTATCCTGTGCCAGATATGGGTTGATTGCACAGGCACCATAACCAAGCAATGTTGCAAAATGATGTACTTCTCTTGGTTCACCGGATTCCAGAATCATGGCAACTGCAGTTCTCTTCTTGGTCTTTACCAGATGCTGCTGCAGTCCGGATACTGCCAGAAGGGATGGGATTGCCACATGGTTCTCATCAATGCCACGGTCGGAAAGAATCAGGATATTTGCACCGTCACGGTATGCACGGTCTGCTTCTACAAACAGATGATCCAATGCTTTTTCCAGGCTTGTATTCTTATAATATGTAGTAGGAAGAACCACAACCTTGAATCCTTCTACTTTCATATTTTTAATTTTCATCAAATCTGTGTTGGTAAGAATCGGGTTATCTACCTTTAATACCTGACAGTTAATCGCCTTTTCTTCCAGCAGGTTACCATCTTCTCCGATATATACGGTAGTGGATGTAACCACTTTCTCACGAATGGAATCAATTGGCGGGTTTGTTACCTGTGCAAATAACTGTTTGAAATAATTAAACAGTGGCTGATGGTCTCCTGCCAGTGCTGCCAGCGGAGTATCAATACCCATTGCAGAAGTTCCTTCTCCTCCGTTTAATGCCATCGGAAGGATTGCTTCACGCAGTGATTCGTAAGTATAACCGAATGCTTTCTGCATTCTCTGACGCTCTTCTTTGGTATATTCCGGAACACGCTGATTTGGAATCTTTAAATCCTCCAGTTTAATCAGGTTACGGTCAAGCCATTCACCATAAGGCTGTTTGCTTGCGTAATACTCTTTTAATTCATCATCATTGATGACTCTTCCCTGGATGGTATCTACTAAGAGCATTTTACCCGGACGAAGTCTTTCTTTTACAACAATCTTGGTCGGATCAATATCAAGCACTCCAACCTCGGAAGAAAGAATCAGCTGGTCATCATCGGTAATATAATATCTGGAAGGTCTTAATCCATTACGGTCAAGAACGGCTCCCATGACATCTCCATCTGAGAAAAGAATGGAGGCTGGTCCATCCCACGGCTCCATCATGGTTGCATAGTACTGATAGAAGTCTTTCTTCTTCTGGGACATGGTATTGTTATTTGCCCATGGCTCCGGAATCATAATCATAACTGCCAGTGGTAAATCCATTCCACTCATTACTAAGAACTCTAAGGTATTATCTAACATTGCTGAGTCAGAACCTTCGGAATTAATAACCGGAAGGACTTTCTGCAGTTCCCCTTTCAGTTCTTCGGACTCCATGGTCTCTTCACGGGCAAGCATCTTATCTGCATTACCTTTGATGGTATTAATCTCTCCGTTATGTACGATGAAACGGTTCGGATGTGCTCTCTCCCAGCTTGGATTGGTGTTGGTTGAGAATCTGGAGTGTACGGTTGCGATTGCAGATTCATAATCTTTATCCTGAAGGTCTGCAAAGAACTGACGCAGCTGGTCTACTAAAAACATTCCCTTATATACGATGGTTCGGCTGGAAAGGGATACTACATAAGTGTCATCATTGGACTGCTCGAATACCCGTCTTGCCACATACAGCCGGCGGTCAAAATCAAGTCCCCTGGCTACTTCAGCTGGACGTCTTACAAATCCCTGCATGATATATGGCATACAGTCTACTGCTTTCTGTCCCAGTTTATCCGGGTCAGTCGGAACTTTTCTCCATCCTAAGAATTTCATTCCTTCCTTTTCCACGATAACCTCAAACATTTTCTTTGCCTGATTCCGTTTCAGCTCATCCTGTGGGAAGAAAAACATTCCGACACCGTAATCTCTTTCTCCACCAAGTTCAATTCCTGATTCCTTTGCTACCTTGGAGAAAAATTTGTGTGATACCTGAAGCAGAATACCAACACCGTCACCGGTTTTTCCTTCTGCATCCTTACCAGCTCTGTGCTTTAAGTTCTCTACAATCTTTAAAGCATTCTCTACTGTAGCATGGGATTTGATACCTTTGATGTTTACCACAGCTCCGATACCGCAGTTATCATGTTCAAAATTCGGATTATACATACCCTGTGCTACTGCTGTACTTTCATTCCACTGTTCTGTCATAATCGTTCCCTTTCTGCTTTCTCTTTATTTTCTGTCTTACTTTGTTACCTGCACTCTGCTGCTTTAAAGTGCTTTTATTTTCTGAACTAAGTTTACACCCGGCATAATATACTTTGCAATAGTTTTTTTCTTGCTATTGTCTGATTATTAGACAATTCATTTTATATTCTTTTATTGTATTTATATTTATCATTTTTTGCATAT
>NZ_QTVB01000154.1:0-561 GCF_003435965.1 Roseburia sp. AF42-8 | reverse complement strand
CTGGGGTGAAGTCGTAACAAGGTAGCCGTATCGGAAGGTGCGGCTGGATCACCTCCTTTCTAAGGAAATCGAGTAAAGATTATTTCGCTGTTGAGTTATCAAAGATAACTGAATAACACTGGTGGCGATGCGCTTAGGGGAAACACCCGTCCACATCCCGAACACGATGGTTAAGACCTAAGCGGCCGATGGTACTACGCTGGAGACGGCATGGGAGAGTAGGTGGCTGCCAGATTAAATGAGGCTTATAGCTCAGCTGGTTAGAGCGCACGCCTGATAAGCGTGAGGTCGGTGGTTCGAGTCCACTTAAGCCCATTGATTCGAAAGAGTCTATAATTAAATAGGAATCATCCTATATGGGGGTGTAGCTCAGTTGGGAGAGCACCTGCCTTGCAAGCAGGGGGTCAAGAGTTCGAATCTCTCCATCTCCATTCGGATACGAAAGTATCCATAACGTACCTTGAAAACTTCATACAGAATTGATGATAAGACTATCATTTTAGAAATGATAGACCTAAGATATCAAGACATCCGAGAAACAAACCGATTCAAAAGAATCAA
>NZ_QTVB01000153.1:0-566 GCF_003435965.1 Roseburia sp. AF42-8 | reverse complement strand
AGGGCATATCCGAAAATCAGCCGCACAATCGGGGCGGTTTCCTCGTCAATGAGCAGATGGTTTTTGTCCTCCGGGTCTTTCCGATACCCAAACGGGGCAAGACACCCGGTAAACTGTCCTTTCTGCGCTTTCAGAAGATAAGAGGAATGGACTTTCTTGGAAATATCCTTGCTGTACATCTCGTTCAGGATATTCTTGAACGGGGCAATATCGTTGTTATCCCGCAGGGTGTCGATACCGTCATTCATGGCGATATAGCGGACACCGTTTCTTGGGAAAAAGTCCTCAATCAAATGCCCGGTTTGCAGATAGTTCCGCCCCAGTCGGCTGAGGTCTTTCGTGATGACAAGGTTGATTTGCCTGCGCTCAATGGCTCTCAACATTCTCTGTAAATCAGGACGCTCCATATTAAGACCTGTGAAGCCATCGTCCTGATAGACTGCCACAACCTCCCATCCCTGCTTTTCGCAGTATTTTTCCAGCATATCACGCTGGTTTGCGATACTGGCACTTTCGCCTTGCAGGTCATCGTCCTTTGACAGCCTGCAATAGACCGCCGCACGATA
>NZ_QTVB01000152.1:0-574 GCF_003435965.1 Roseburia sp. AF42-8 | reverse complement strand
ATAATATTATCATCTGGTTCTTGAATTTGTCCCAAAATCTCATAAAAAAACATATTTGACATAATATCTTATGTTATCTGAAATTAACATTTCCTTACCAAATATGATGAAGTCTTCACTATTATATTCCAAAAGATTCTGCAAAAACATCTGTACCTGATATCGTCTTCCGGGCGTTTGTCTGCATTTTTCGCCTATAATATTTTCCAGCTTTTGCACCTGAAAATATTTTTCCATCATTCTTTGCGACATAAAATAATCTAAAATCGATTGATGCACAAAGCCCACCCTATCATTTTGAATCACAACAATTTCTGATGATATCAGATAATCTAATCCAGCTTCTTCAACATTCAGTATTTGTTTAGGAACATACAAACGTCCTGTTTTCTCCAAAACATCAACAATTCTTATTTTCGTTTCAGTAATAGTTCTTTGCTGTAATCCCATGGTTATACTTTTTCTACATATTTGCTCAAACCATTTATCTATCAAATGACTGGTAGTTAAACCATCCCCATAAATTTCTTTTTTTTTCCAAATTGTTGCCAGATATAAAGATTACTTGGTATTC
>NZ_QTVB01000151.1:0-590 GCF_003435965.1 Roseburia sp. AF42-8 | reverse complement strand
GCTACACAAACGCAAAACATCCCCAGCAGATTTACTCCTGCAAGACCTACAATGCCTTTGGAAAGAACCACTGCACCCAGCACCGGATTGATTATGACACCCTTTACAGTCATGTGCTGCGGAAAATCCGGGAATGTGCCAGAGCTGCCTGATGGACGGGAAAGCGGTTGCTGACCGCCTGACCAATACCTGTGAAGCCGAGCAGCGGGAACAGCGGGAAGCAATGGAACGCTCCCTTACAAGGGACGAGGAACGGATTGAGGTTCTGGACAAAATGGTAATGCGGCTTTATGAAGATATGATTGCAGGGCGTATCAGTGAGCAGAACTTCAACACCATGCTGGAAAAGACACAGACCGAGCAGACGGAACTTAAAACAAAAGTGTCCGAGGGCAGAAAGCGGCTGTCCGATGAAGTCCAGCTTGCCAATGACGCAAAACAATGGGTGGAAGCCATTCAGGAATACGCCAACATTACAGAACTGGACGCAGCCACCCTCAACCGCTTAATCAAAGAAATCGTCGTGCATGAGCGCATTGACGAAGATAAAACAAGACACATTTCTATCGAAATTCATTTTAATCTCAAAC
>NZ_QTVB01000150.1:0-598 GCF_003435965.1 Roseburia sp. AF42-8 | reverse complement strand
CCAACCAGTATGTAATTCCAGTATTTTCGAATAATTCTATTACTTTCATTAAATCTTCTTTTGTTGTTATTTCTTTTCTACCCATACAAAGTCTCCTTTACAACTTCTAATTTGTAATAATCATTCTACCATACCGTTATGAATAAATCATCTCATGTAAAACAATTTCTTCTGCCCGGTTGTGAATGTTATTGCAACGCTGCACCCATTCCATTTGACGGGTACGCTTCAATTCCTCGGTCACGCCCTCGGCAGCTTTCATCTGCTCCATGATGGTGTCTAACCGTTTCTGTGCCTGTTCGTTCAGGTCTGCAAGATATGTCCACAATTCCCCGGTCAGGGTCAATGTGTGTAATCTGGCTGGGCAGACTTCTCTTAAATATTCCCGGTGCATCCGTCCGTACTTTCCGATGGGGCGGTGTTCCTCCGGCAACTTCAAGTCCGGGATGTAGTAATCTCCAACAAGGATATAATCAATTCCGTTTTCTTTTATTCTTGGTTTCAATTCGCTCATGTTCCTTACCTCCTGTGGAAGCAGGCTCGTCTGGTACTAACTCAATCACATCGGTAATCTCACAATTCAGCGTTTCGCAGATAC